>JBAXFM010000596.1:0-1526 GCA_037139855.1 Bacteroidota bacterium | reverse complement strand
AATTGATTTTCCGGGATAATGATGGCAAACCCGATACCCTGAAGTCCGGGTAAATTCTTATCAATTTTCATATCTTCAACGAAAACCTTCCATTGTTTACGTGTTACCGTATCTGAAGCAGCAAAGAAAGCAGAACCCGACCGCAGAAGCAGGGCATGGTCATGAAGCCGGGTGGACATTTTTGTCATTAATTCATTGCCGGACAATAACAATTCGTTTTGTTCTTTTATTGCATCTTCGCGGGAGGCATAAAATACTGCCACAAGCGTAAGTGCCAGAAAACAAAACAGAACAATCAGAGATTTCCGGATATACCGGAAATTTGGATTAGAAAATAAAAGCAATTTAAAAAAGTTGATCATTTTTATCCCTGTAGTTTGCTATGGCCAGTTTGTGCATCTATTACCTTTAAAAACTCAAGTATATCCAGCGGTTTTGTCAAATAGCCCATAGCGCCGGCTTTCATCAGATTTTCAATCTGGTGAGGCATCGCATCGGCGCTGATAACGACAACCGGAATTTCCTTTGTTTTTTCTACTGCCTGTAGCAGTTTAATCACTTCAAAACCCTGTATATCCGGTAAATCCAGATCAAGAAGAATTAAATCCGGCGCGTATTCAATGGCCAATGGAACAGCCTGCGCTCCATTCGGACTACTCACTAAATGAATGGATGACCGGTGATCGATCAGGATTTGTTCCACCAGTTCCGTATTGGAGGCATTGTCTTCGATGTACAGGATGGTTCCGGTTTTTTCATGACCGGGAATACGTGCCAATAATTCATCTTCACCAGGAAAGCCGGGTTCCTTATTTGCAATGGCTGATTCTCCACCCGGTTTTATATCTGTTATATTTTGTTTTTTATCGCTTTTCCTGTTTTCGGTCAAAGGCAGTTCAATCCAGAAGGTACTCCCCACGCCAACCTCGCTTTCAACACCAACGGCGCCGTTCATTGCTTTCATAAGTTCTTTGACAACTACCAGCCCCAACCCGGTGCCTTCGGTTTTGGTTTGATCCGCTCCGATGCGCCCGAATGGTTGAAAGAGTTTGGTGATATCTTCGCGCTTAATCCCATTGCCGGTATCGCTTATTGAAATTCTGACCGAAGCGTTTCCATCTGTATCTGTTGGTTGTAACGCAATTTTAATAGTGACCGAACCGCCTTCCCTGTTGTATTTGATGGCGTTGCTGGTTAAATTAAGTAAAACCTGTTTCAGCCGGAGTTTGTCGGCCAGGGCAACCAGGCTGTTGGCAGGTGAATCAACAAGAACAATTGATATATTTCTTTTATCTGCCAGGATTTGAACCACATCCGAAATTTCATGAATAATGGCTGATATAACTACCGGTTCCGGTGTAAGAATTTGCTTTCCAGATTCAATGCCTGCAAGTTCGAGCACTTCGTTGATCAGGCTGAGCAAATGCTTCCCGCTGTTTCGTATGTTATTTAACCATTTTTTGTGCGATGGTTTTGTTTCGCCCATTTCCATTAACTGGGCAAAGCCAAGGATTGAATTCATGGGC
>JBAXFM010000595.1:0-1541 GCA_037139855.1 Bacteroidota bacterium | reverse complement strand
GAATGACGAATGACGAATGACGAATGACAAATGACTTTGTGATTCTGTGGCAGACTTTATCTGAAAGGATTTTTGTAATTTAGCAGTCTGAAAATTAACTCACTTTTAAAGTTTTTACATATGTTCGAAACATTAACGGATGCAAATTTTGAGGAAATAATTGTAAAGAGCGATAAACTTGCCCTTGTTGACCTATCAGCTGAGTGGTGTGGCCCGTGCCGGATGGTGTCGCCTATCATTCACGAACTTGCTGCTGAATACGAAGGCCGAATCGTAGCCGGTGAACTCAATGTGGATGATAACCCCACTGTTACAGCACAATATAAAGTAAGGAACATTCCTACGGTCCTCTTCATCAAAGGTGGTCAGGTGGTTGACAAACAGGTTGGCGCCGTTCCAAAGGCATCGTACAAAGCCTTGATTGAAAAGTATATCTGATTCTGTGTCCAATACCATTGAACAAAGCCGCCTGGAGCAATTTTCCTCCCTGGAATTTCTTGCGCGCCAGGTTGTAGAGGGGTTTATTACCGGTTTGCACAAAAGCCCTTTTCATGGGTTTAGTGTTGAATTTGCAGAACACCGGTTATACAATGCAGGGGAATCGATTCGATCGATCGATTGGAAGCTCTATGGTCGTACCGACCGGCTCTATACCAAACGTTATGAGGAGGAGACAAACCTGCGATGCCAGGTGTTCATCGACAATTCTTCTTCCATGTATTACCCTGTACTGGCAAAACCTGACATTGATCATCCCAATAAAATCACCTTTTCGGTATATGTTGCCGCAGCGCTGATCTATCTTTTCCGCAAACAGCGGGATGCCGCAGGGATCAGTGTTTTCTCTGATACGGTGGAACTGCATACCCAAACAAAGTCGAACCCGGTACATCACCGTTACCTTTATGCAGAGCTGGAAAAACTGCTGATTCCCAGGCCGCCGGATCAGCACAAGGGAACCAATGTGGCCCGTACAATTCACGAGCTGGCCGAACGGATTCATAAGCGTTCGCTGGTGATTATTTTCAGCGATATGTTCGACAAAAGCGCACAACCCGAAGAACTATTTTCTGCCTTGCAGCATTTGAAACATAACAAGCATGAGGTCATCCTGTTTCACGTGGTGGATAAAAGCAAGGAGTTTGACTTTGAGTTTGAAGACAGGCCCTATAAATTCATCGATATCGAAACTGGTGAACAACTGCGGGTTCATCCGGCAAAACTCAGAGAGAAATATGTGGAATCTCTTGCAAAGTTCAGAAGTGAGCTGAAACTCCGTTGCGGACAATACCACATTGACTTACTGGAAGCCGATATCAATGCCGGATTTGAACAGGTCCTGCTGCCGTACCTGGTCAAGCGCAGCAAGTTATTTTAACCTTCCCTTATTTTTACTAATTTTGCAGCTCTTTTAAAGCCGCAAAAATGATCGAAATCGCTTCTAAATACGATTCTTCCGGAGTTGAAGATAAATGGTATGAATACTGGATGAAACAAGGTTTCTTCCACTCCGTTCCCGATGAACGCGAACCTTACTGCAT
>JBAXFM010000594.1:0-1559 GCA_037139855.1 Bacteroidota bacterium | reverse complement strand
GATTTTTTTTACTGCGGATGGTGGAGCGGGGTATAAAATTGACTATTTTTGATCGTCAGAACCGGATTTCATTCATAGCCTCTTGCAGTTTGTTAAAATTTGTTAATTTTTTTTCAGGAAATTATGCTGTGGCTGCTTTTCCTTATATTTGAAACGAATTCTTTTTTTGTCTGCGCCTTAATTGGACATAAAATCATAGAATATCAGTAGTGAAATAAACCGCAAATAAACCAAAACAACAATGTTATGAGAAAACTATTACTGTTATTGATTGGTCTGACCTTCAGTCTCTGGACTGTCGGACAGAACATTTTCTTTGATGGGTTTGAATCGGGTAACACCGACCAGTCCACAACGATTACGGGATGGACACAGGTTACCGGCCCAACCTATACATCGTACAGTTGGACCGCTAATTCAACTCTCACCACCTATAACCGAACCCCCAGGACAGGTACATAGGACGCCTATTTGCATTATGGAGGTGAATCATGGCTATTCAAGTCGGTTTCGCTTACAGGAGGTACTTCTTACAGGCTTTCTGTTTGGGCCAGGCAGGACGGTGCAACTACAGCCAATGCAACAATTGAGTTGAAGTATGGTACCACCAATACCATTGCCGGAATGACAAACACCATCGTTACCGCAACAGGAGTGGGATCTGCTTACCAGCAGGTGACAGGTCTTTTTACACCTTCATCAACGGGAACATATTATGTCTGTATTCATGGCTATATCAATTACACCCCTTGGTATCTTACCATCGATGATGTTTCTCTTGACGTTGCTGCCCCGGCAAATGCGGCTCCTATCACATTCACTGCAACTGCGATCACTAATATCGGGATGACTGTGAACTGGATTGATAACTCAACTAATGAATTAGCTTTCAGGGTTTACCGCTCTACCAATGGCGTAACTTATACCAAGGTAGGAGCAGACATCCCGTCCACTTCGACTGCTTCAACCGGAACCGCCTATAACCAGGTTCAGACCGGTCTCATGCCCGGAACACTTTATTATTTCAGAATAGTTGCTGTTGCTGATGCTGAAGGTCCTTACTTGAGCGGAAGTGCAACTACAGCCCCTCCGGTTCCGATCTGCGGAACAAAAACTGTTGGTGCTGCAGGCGATTATGTAAATCTCACAGCGGCCTTCAACGGTTTAGCAGGAAGTATTCTTACCTGTCCGGTCGTATTGCAGATCAGATCAGATTATACTTCTGCCGCTGAAACATGGCCTTTGATTCTTCCCTCCATTCTTGGCTCCAGCGCAACGAATACTATTACTCTCAAGCCAAATGTTGGTGTTACAGCCGCTGTTACCGGAACCCCGGGTACAGGCGGTGCATTAGTGAAAATCTATAACAGCAATACGATCATCGACGGTTCGAACGCAGTTGGTGGTACAACAAGGGATCTGACCTTCACCAATAATTCCGCAACTACACCGCAGGTGATTTTTGTTGGTTCAAGCGGAACCACACCTCTCACAAACCTGACTATCAAGAATACCAATCTTATTAACGGAGCCCAGACAAGTTCCGCTTTTGTATTCGG
>JBAXFM010000593.1:0-1565 GCA_037139855.1 Bacteroidota bacterium | reverse complement strand
CAGTTAAAAAACCGGGTGAAAACAACCTTTATTATTTATTTACCATTAATAATACGTTATTCCCTGTAACCTTTGGACTTTATTACTCCCTTATAGATATGAGTCTCAACGGCGGTCTGGGAGATATAGTTCCCGGTTTTAAAAATATTGCTGTTAGTGGTACTGAGGATGTTCTCTGCGGGATCCATGGAACACGTCACCACAATAACCAGGATGTATGGATTATCGTAAGAAAATTCAGTTCAAACCAATATGCTTCCTACCGAATCACATCAACTGGGATTAGTGCAACACCAGTTTTAAGTTCCTGTTCTTTACCGGGCTGTGATGGTTACTTTTGTGGGAATAATATTATGAAAATTTCCCAGGATGGAACCAGATATGTGTTTGTTAGTCATGATCCTGTGCAAAATATTGACATTGCCGAATTGGGTATTTTTAATCCTCAAACTGGAGTGTTGTCCCCCTTGTTTCAGTTTCGACCTGTAAACCTTGTTTCAGAAAATCCTTTATATTTTGAATTTTCTCCAAATTCGAAATTTCTATATGTTGTTTCTTCCTTTACCACAGAGGAAAGGTTGGTTTTTCAATATGATATGGCCTTCTCTGATTCTGCGCAGTTCATGCAAAGCCAAATATTGATTGCGTCCCCTCATGTTGGACTAGCCTTGCAATTAGGCCCGGATGGAAAAATATACCAATGCGTTGCTAACCTAGATTCATTGAATGTAATCCACAATCCGAATGTTAACGGCTTGGGTTGCAATTTTCAAAGTAACGCGATTAGTCTGGCCAGTGGCACTTTTAATCACTCAGGATTACCCCAGTTTCTACAGAGGTATAAGGCCTATTTGCATTTCAATGGTAGTGGATGCGAATCGGACTCCTTGCATTTTTCTGGTGACATCTGGCCTCCTGCGGATACTATCAGATGGAATTTCGGTGATCCGGCCTCAGGAGCGGCCAATGTATCCTATCTGGCATCGTCTTCTCATCTTTATTCTGCTCCCGGTGCCTATACCGTGGAACTCTACGTGCGACATAACGACAATCGCACCGACACGACATGGCGGACCGTCACGATCTTACCAAGCCCTCAGCCCGGTTTGGGACCTGACAAAACAATATGCAACGGCAATTCGGTTACGTTCGATGCCGGTTTCTGCGCCGGATGCACTTATGAATGGAAAAATGTCGGTTCAGGGCTGATCGTTGGAACCAACCAGACATTCCCTACCGGAACCTCCGGCATCTATTGTGTGAATGTGACAAACGGCAACGGATGCACAGGAAAAGACACAGTGCAACTATTCACGACTCCGGTACCAGTGGTGACAAACAATCCACCTTTGTTAAAATCGATCTGTACCGGGGAGTCAACCAATATTCCCTTGTTCGGGAATGAGCCGGGGATCATGTTCCACTGGACAGCAACCCTGACATCTGGCAATGTCACTGGATTCACGGCGGATTCCGGACTGGTGATCAACCAAATCCTTATCAATAACGGTGCAACTGCCGGGGTGGTCACCTATCACATCACGCCCAAGATCGGAGATTGTGCC
>JBAXFM010000592.1:0-1566 GCA_037139855.1 Bacteroidota bacterium | reverse complement strand
AATTTAACATTGGCATACATATCGATCCAGTTTTTCCCCTTCATCGTGGTGATGCTGTAGTTTAGTACAAATTTGTAGGTGTACCTGTTGGAGCCGATGTTTGTCGATTTACTGCTGTTATAGCTGCCTAACGGGAAACTCATTACATAATGGGCGCTCATATAACTGGCCGGAACATGATTGTCAAAATCAGTTTTCCGCAATGATGGTGCCCCGAAAATGTTGCAGTCGAAGGTAAAGGAAGGATCTCCGAAGCCACTGCCCCGGTATGTGATCGTATCTGTCTCTTCGTTAAAGCTCAGCATGTTTGAATAAGGGATCACGATACCGGGCCCGCCGGTTCGTCCGAAAATATTCATGACCCGTGTGTAAGACAAACTTCCCAGGTTGGTGATGCTTTGGTTTTTATCAGCGGGTATGGATTGTTCGGCCCATGAATTTGAGATCGTGTTGTAATAATGCAGCTGAAAATAATTATCGTTCCGGGGAACGTTCGAGTAAATTCTTCCATATTGTGCCTGAATGATCTGGTGACAGCACAGAAAGAGAACCACAAACACCAGAAGTTTCTTGAAAAATGCCATAGATCTGTTTTTTTATTCCGTTGAGAAATGTTTCAATAGCTTATCTATCGAAAGGATCAGCGGAAAAACCATCGTAAAGCAACCGACCAGGAAAACTCCGCTTGGGGCCGGTGCTCCATACATCAGAAAGATCAAGAAATAGAAAAACAACGGAATGGACGCGATCCAGAGATTGACAGGTCCCATGGGTTTTGCATTGAATTTTCTCTGAATAAGACCGAAAATAAAAAATGCCGGGGTCATCACGATGATATAACCCAGGTAATTCATATAGGGAATGCCATAATATCCGGTATACGCATTTTTGGTCCATACCCATTCCGACATTTTAGTTGCATCCATGGGATCAAGAACCATATCAATTCCTGAAGTGACAATACTGGCCACAAAGGCTGTAAAAAGCAGTCCTTTAATCCCTTTCCCCATTTCAAGGAAGGTTCCTTGTGCGAGGAGGTTTGAAATGTAGAAGGCAGGAAAAACCAGGACCCACATGTAATTGAAGCCGATCATAATGGGTACAACATCCAGTTTGTAGCCCAACTGATCTGAATAATAGTAATGCCCGAATGGAAAACCTGTATGAACGCTTAGTTCTTCGGCGGCCCAGCAATACACCCACAGGAACAAAGCCAGGAAAACAGCGGATTGAAAACCCCGGGTATATGCCAGATAGATCAAAGCAAACAATACCGGTGGAAGCATCTTCCCGTAAACTCCTCCGGGGACAGCCGGCAAAGCAATCACGTTGGTGAGGAATTCCCTGAGAAACATGTAGAAAAATATCAGCAGGAAAAACAGGATCGCCGTGAGTAATTGTTTGTGGTCCTTATTAAATCCTGAGAAATGCTTGTCAGGAAGCCCTTTTGGGTCGTTTGTCTCGTTCTTTTTCATTGGTTTCATTTTTAAAAATTAATATCCTATTTTGCCTTTTTCGGAAACAGGAAAGTCAATCCCGCTTTGATATACATATCAGGGTAATCAG
>JBAXFM010000591.1:0-1569 GCA_037139855.1 Bacteroidota bacterium | reverse complement strand
TCGAGACAATTATGAAAGTATTAAAAGCAATTGGTGGCGGGATAAAAATAAATCCGATGACTGGTTGAAAAAAAACGCACCACAACACGTTTTTCTTTTTTAATGAAGATAAAGCGAATACAATATAATCATCTATTTGTACAAAAGTGCCTATCAGCCAGCACCATTTGAAGTTAGACCCACAATCGAGCAAAAGGAAATTTGTAAACCTCACTGGATTACAAAATTCCCCGCAGAAATAACAATTGTTTACCTTTGTCATGAAAGAAGTCCATCAAGTTAGTTGATAACACTTACAAATTCCTTTATGAGAAAATTTCTTGTTTATATTTTATTCACAGTCCTCTCGTTTCAGGCCTTTTGCCAGGAAAATCCTTTATGGATGCGCTATACGTCCATCTCCCCGGATGGTAAAACCATTCTTTTTTGTTACAAAGGCGATATCTGGTCGGTTCCGGCCACCGGCGGTACCGCCATCCCGGTAACACTGACAGAATCGTATGAGTACGCCCCGGTATGGAGTCACGACGGCAAAAATATTGCCTTTGCCTCCGACCGCAACGGGAATTTTGATGTATTCACCATGCCGGCTGCCGGTGGTGAAGCCCACAGGCTGACCTTCAGTTCAAACAAGGAAATCCCCTGTAGTTTCACGGCCAACAACCAGGATGTCATCTTTTCGGCATACCGCCAGGATTTATCCACCAATGCCCAGTTTCCGATTTCGCTGATGAGTGAACTATACACAGTACCGGTTGCAGGCGGGAAGGTTTCGATGCTGCTGCCAACGCCTGCGCTGCAGGTTTGTCCAACCACAACCGGGGACAAAATATTGTATGAGGACATTAAGGGGTATGAAAACGAATGGCGGAAACACCACACTTCGGCCATCGCCCGTGACATCTGGCTGTACGATTTCAATACAAAGAAATACACCCAGCTTACCCAGTTTAAAGGTGAAGACCGGAATCCTGTTTTTGATGCCAACAACAACGATTTCTATTACCTGAGCGAACAAAGCGGATCTTTTAATGTTTTTAAAAGTTCCATCTCCGATCCTTCCAAAACGTCCGCCATTACCAGGTTTACCAAACACCCGGTCCGTTTTCTCAGCCGTTCGGACAACGGCACCCTCTGCTTTACCTATGACGGGGAGATCTATACCCTGCGCCAGGGCGGCGAACCTGTGAAGGTAGCGGTGAATGTTTTTGCCGATGGACGTTCTGCCCAGGAACGCATCGTACCCGTCAATGACGGATTCACCGAGATGAGGCTTTCGGCCAACGGGAAAGAGTATGCCTATATTTTCCGTGGGGAGGTTTTTGTGAGCAGCATCGACGGAGGATATACCAAGCGGATCACCAACACCCCATACCAGGAGCGCAGTGTAAGTTTCAGCCCTGACGGACGTTCGCTGGTTTATGCCGCCGAAGTGAACAACAGTTGGAATGTATATACCACCTCCATTGTCCGCAAGGAGGAACCCTATTTCTACGCATCCACGGTGTTAAAGACCGAGCCGGTGATCGCGACCGCGGCGGAAGAGTTCCAGCCTGAATTTTCACCAGA
>JBAXFM010000590.1:0-1569 GCA_037139855.1 Bacteroidota bacterium | reverse complement strand
TATACGCCGGGCCCTTCAAACTTTGGTCGTGATTATTTCACTTTCAAGGCACAGGACCCGCAGGGCAATTTATCTGTGGAAGACACGGTATTTGTCGGGATCGTTCCCAGGCTTGATCCGGGAGATGTTTTAGTGATTGACCAGAATATGCTTCGTCTTTTTGATCCTGTAACCCACAAAGATACCATTCTCTCGAAAAACCAGGGATTGTCGCAAGGACTCAACCTGGCCTATAAACCCGGCACCAGCATATTTGCTTTTGATAAGCTGACCGGACTGATAAAGATCAACCCTGTAACCGGCGATCAGTCGATGGTTGCTGCGAGGAGCGGCTTTGCAGCCGGAGGTCCCATCGGGGGCGCACCCGGCATGCTGATTGATAATTCCGGTAAGATTGTCGTGGCAGATGGTACAGGTGGAATTAAAAGAGTTGATACGATCACCGGTGCAATTACCACACTCTTTTCAGGGGGATCATTGCAATATCCAACGGGTGTGACGTATCTGAACAACGGGGATTTAATTGTGAGTGACGCAGGATTGATGACCGGAGGAGCGAGCAAAGTGATCAGAATCAATCCCGGAGGTGTTCAAACAGTGGTGAGCTCCAACGCCACGATTAAAGTGCCGCTCGATCTGGCGCTTATCGATCAGAATACCGTTGTAATTTGTGATGCAGGCAGTTTTGGCGGGGGAACCGACAATGTATATAAAATCAATCTTGCCACAGGAGCGTTGACGGTTCTTTCGACGGGGGGCAGCATTTCTATTCCTTCAGGACTTGATTTCCAGGGTGGCAAATTATATGTTGTCAACAACAACGGCACCCGAAAAATACTGGATATAGATAACACAACCGGGGCCCAGACCATTCTAACCGGATCTTCCATGACCCAGCCCTGGGGACTGATGGTTGTTCCTTCAGGGGTGCCTGTGACGAAGACCGTTCAGAATGTTACGATTATCAATGGTCAGTCAACCTGTTACAACGCTTCACACACCATCACGGTTGCCGGAGGAGGGACTACTTTCGCCGTTCAAAACGGAGGAAGTGCCATTATGGTTGCCGGTGTGAATATTCTGTATGAACCGGGTACAACGATCAGTAATGGTGGGTACATGCATGGCTATATCGCCTCCGGCGGACCATACTGCTATACGCCTTCATTACCGAATACCGTTACCAGTGCAGAGGATATTTCATTCAGTTCAGCACAATCATTGTTTAAAGTTTACCCCAACCCGACAAGCGGAAATTTCACGATTGAACAAAAAGGGAATCAGGAATACAGAGAAGGAAAGGTTGAAGTTTACGCAATGCGGGGAGAAAAAGTGATGACATCAGTCATAGCAGGGGAAAAGCAACATGAGTATATGTTTTCAGAGATGCCTCCGGGGCTGTATTTCATCAAAGTGATGGCAGGGGGTGTTATGGAGACCTTCAAACTAATCAAAACAAGGTAAATCGTTCTCGCAGATTTTCGCAGATTACACCGCAGATTCACGCAGAAAAACTGAGTGATAAAATGTTTTCAGAAAAAATCTGCATATTAATCAGCGAAAATCTGC
>JBAXFM010000589.1:0-1600 GCA_037139855.1 Bacteroidota bacterium | reverse complement strand
TTGATGTGCTGGCCCCGGTTGTCGCGGATAACGTTGAATGCTGCAATCAGACTGTCTGAGAACAGATTGCGATTCTCAAGCCACTTCATATCGAGGTTCCTTTTCAGACTGTCGGGAATCACAGTTCTTTGACATTTTTTACAGACGCTGATACTTCCCAGGGAGTTGATCCAACCCAGGTATAAATTGCTTAATTCCTGCTGGTCTTTTGCTGAAATAACTGCCGGGATAAATTTAACAAGTTGCTGATCCCAGTCAATTTTTCCTTTGATAACTGCAGGATGATAATATTTCAGGAAGCCCCAAACCTTGCACAGCGATTCTAATTTCTGATTTTCTGTAAGGATCTCCTGCGAAAATGAAAGGACAGAGATGGATGAAATAATCAGTAACAGGATTATTTTTCTTATCATATTTTGCATTTCACAAGTTTCCATTTATCATTTGAACCATCACTCTTTACAAGGAAATAAGCATCCCCTTTATAAATCTGAATTTTTTCAGGAAAAGGAAAAGGCAGGATCGTGCCGTTATTCAACTTTCCGGTTTCGGGATTGACCTTTTGGACTTTAACCATCCCATTTTTTAAAAATACTGTATAAATTTCCCTGGAATAATCATCCATCATTATTTTACTACCCCAGCGCCAATCAGCATTAGATAATTTAAAAGGACCGGTTGTATCAGCCTCAGCGCTTTGTTTTTCATGAAATGTTATCGGAGTTGAGTGCAGAATATTCCCATCCAAATTCAAAACCTCGATGGTATCACAAGCAAAATTGAAGAAGGCGATTTTATTTTCGCCAATGTTGAAAACAGGGTATATCATCTTGTAAAATTCGACCTGGTGGGCCCGGGCTTCGTTCTCTTCAAAGTGTTTACCGCTGGAAAAACCGCTGGAAAAATTAAATTCCGGAGGTTCATTATATTCAGATGGCTTCGAGAAGTAGTTTTCTTCTCCGATATTGCCATTCCAATTCTGATAAAACATTTGATCATCACCCATCTCAGTGAGTTTTTTCTCATTGAGCACATGCTTGATATATTTTTTCCCGGATCCCTTTTTATAGAATCCGAATGCTGTACCAAATCCACCGGCAAGCGGTTCCTGAAAATATAAGCGTTCCTCAATTTTAAAAATAAATGGTTTGACAAAAACAAGCAGTGAGTCCAGGGGTTTGCCATGAAAGAATGCTATTCTGCTATTTTGTTCGTCATAAAAAACCTGATATGCTTTTTCTGACTTTGAAAGGTAATGTACATTGGCAAGGAAGTCTTTAAAGAGTTTTGCCGGTGGAACTTCCGGTAATGGTGAAATGGCCAGGGTGTCTCCATTTCTGGCAAGTAACACAAGTTCAGATTGTTTTAATTGGTTTTTAAAAACAAGCAACACTAAATTGTCCCCTGAAATTTCATAATCAAAAACAGAATAGTCCTTGTCTTTGAACAGGAAGGAGTATTTCCTGGCCGAAATATCAACTTCCCCAAGCATGTATGATTTTGGGCGGAGCTGAAATTCAATGGTCTTTCCCGGAATTTTGGTAATTTCAAATGTTGCCGGTTCGTAACCAATACAGGTGAATATTAATTCTGCCTGGGT
>JBAXFM010000588.1:0-1615 GCA_037139855.1 Bacteroidota bacterium | reverse complement strand
TATGGCCTGCCCTGACCAGCACCCCTCCTTCACGGTATTCAATCGGAAAAATATGTCCGGGCCGGGTGAAATCGCGGGCTTTGGTTTGGTTGTCAATTAACCTGTTTATTGTCAGAGAACGTTCCTGGGCAGAAATTCCTGTAGCACATTCAATGGCATCAACCGATACCGTGAAGGCGGTGCGGTTCGGATCAGTATTTTTGACCACCATCCTTTCAATGTTAAGCTCTTCCAGGCGGTCGCGGACAATGGGCAGACAAATCAACCCCCCGCCATGTTTGGCCATGAAATTGATTACCGAAGGGGTGACTTTCTCTGCAGCGATCACCAGATCACCTTCATTTTCCCGGTCTTCATCATCAACTACCACAATCATTTTGCCATTCCGGATGTCGTCAAGAGCCTCGTCAATGGTGTTAAATTTATATTTAGACATATTTAGATTTTAAAAAGTTCACGCATAAAGTTCACGCAGATTTTCGTGGATTAATGCGCTGATTTGCGCAGAATTTGTTTTTAGGGATTACAGAAAATCATTTTTTGCAAGAAAGTCAATGTCAATTATCAGATTGGCTGAACTTTTTTGACATAGTTTTTCAACATATTTTCCGATGAGGTCGCATTCAATGTTCAGTAAGTCTCCGGTTTTTTTATGCAACAGGGTGGTCACACTCTGTGTATGTGGAATGATTGATACGCTAAACGAACCGGCATCGACAGCGGTTGCCGTAAGACTGATGCCATCAAGGGCAACAGATCCTTTATCAACGATATACCGCAGAATAGAGGAATCTGCCAAAACTTTAAACCATACAGCATTATCTTCTTCCCAGCGGCGTCCAATTTTACCGGTCCCATCAATATGGCCGCTCACCATATGGCCTCCAATCCGGTCCATGAGACGCAGCGCTCTTTCGAGATTGACCATGCTTCCGGGTTTCAATGAGTTGAGGCTTGTTTGCCGGATGGTTTCCGGCATCACATCAACCACAAAGTAATCTGGTCCAAATGAAGTCACCGTAAGGCAAATACCATTGGTGCAAATACTATCGCCCACTTTAACATCTGCAACCACCACTTTGGCCTGTATCGTCAGTTGAGACGAATGAGCTCCGTTTTTGATTGCTTTAATGATTCCGGTTTCTTCTATAATGCCTGTAAACATATTGAATGGTAAAAGTCAAAAGTCAAATGTCAAATGTCAAAAATCCATTTATTGCAGTTGGCTTTAGCCAACTGTTTATGTGACAATCCAATTTTTCCGGCTTTAGCCACATTATTTATTTTACCCATGCTTCAATCATTAAATCGTCACCCACTTTTCTGGTTCTCATTTTGGTAAGGTTAATAGCGTCCTCCATTTTCTCAATGCCTGTTCCGCCAACAGCTGTTGGTGCGTTAACGCCTCCAAGAATTTTTGGTGCGATGAAACTGATTACTTTATCTACAATTCCATCCTGCAATGCTGAAAAGGCCAGCGTGCTGCCTCCCTCAATCATGATGCTGTCGATGCCCATAAAGCCCAGTGAATTCATGACGAAGCCAAGATCAACCATGTTATTTTTTAACGGACAAATCATTACCTGGGCGCCCATGCGTTCAATTTGTTTTAATT
>JBAXFM010000587.1:0-1622 GCA_037139855.1 Bacteroidota bacterium | reverse complement strand
ATTCTGAATATGAACCGGTGAATATGCTCACCACAGGAGGCTTCCGGTCATGGCGATATTTAGCAGGCAAAGTGGCAGAACATACCGGTGGCTTTGCATTGTTCCTGTTGCCATTGGTTCTCATCGCCCTTACTGGGGGAGAATACAGGCTGATCACCCTGGGTTACTTTCTGGCCTCGCTCAACCTGCTTACCTTTTCCATCCTGTTGAAATACTACCAGTACCGTCCCGTCGCATACTCCGGTGCTCATCAGATGCTCACGACCCTTGCATGTTTCATCTCGGTTTTACTTCCGGTGGCTTTGCTGTTTGCCGTATTTAACATTTTTCTGGCTACAGGTGCTGCTAAAAACCTTAAACCCTATATGGATGCTGACCATTGAAAATCTCAGTGTATCCTATGGCGATCATAAGGTACTTGATGATCTTACCTTGTCGTTGTCTTTAAATTGCGTTCACGGACTCATTGGCATGAACGGCGCCGGAAAGACTACCCTGCTCAATGCCATGGCCGGGTTTCTCAGGCCTGGTTCGGGCGCCATTGTGTTAAAGGGTGTCGCTTTGAAAAGGGCCGATCTTGCTTTTCTCGAAACGGAAAATTTCTTTTACAGCCATATATCGGGGAGGGAGTATCTTGGTTTGTTCAAAACGCCATCGGGTGTGCCAGGTATCGATGAATGGAACAGGATGTTCAGGCTGCCCCTTGATCAACTGATTGATGGTTATTCAAGCGGGATGAAACGTAAACTTGCCCTGGCAGGGGTGCTGCGGCAGGACAAATCCATTGTGATCCTTGATGAACCATTCAACGGGCTCGATCTTGAATCATCCCGCCTGCTGAGCATGATCATCGGCAGGTTGAAGGAACGTGGAACAACCGTGATCATCACCTCACACATCCTTGGGTCGCTCACTGGCATTTGTGATCATATTCATTTGCTGCGCAACGGAAAGATCATTTTTTCAAGAAACAGAGATAATTTTGCCACCCTGGAACAGGATATCTTTCGCGATGTGGATCCAGGCTTTTACGACCTCGTGAACAGCATCATGTAAAGCTATTCCGGGAATCGGTTATTTCGTTTGTCCTGCCAGGATTTTATGATTGACAGTCTTGTTCAATGCAAACGATTTAATCGTAACGACATGATCCTTCGGATAGTAATTCATCAGGAGCCACCCATACATATACCCATTTCCCTTTTGAATTTTAAACCCGAAATATTTATCGCCATAGAACACTCCTCCGCCACAGGAAAAAGCCATCCAGTAATGCCGGACCGTCTCCGCTTTTTCTGAAAAGTTCAGAGAAGATGAAATGGTATCGCCGGAATTCATCACAACCGCACAATTTCCCACCAGGTTAGTGATTGCAACAGAGTCGCCAGGGACCAGGGTTCTGATATCAGAATAATACATGAAATTATTACATGGTTCACTGGCGCTGTGAAATTCGTACCAGTTGGAGACTTTCACCATTAAATCAAAGTTTCCGTCATTGTCCACATCCAGTTTTTTAGTCGCTACCGAATTTTGCGGAACCGGCTGTTCGCAATTATACTGTAAGGTTGGTGGATCCCAATAGCTTACCGATGTCAGGGCAAATTCAGGAATAATGGCTG
>JBAXFM010000586.1:0-1627 GCA_037139855.1 Bacteroidota bacterium | reverse complement strand
ACATTTTCAACAGCGAACAGGCTCATTTCGACGAAACTGGAAAACAGAAGATTGCAGAACTTGACAAAGCTGCCATCGACCGGAAATCCGCTCAGTATGTGCCGGCAGAACAAATTATTTCAGGTTTTAAAGGAATTCCTGAAATTCATTATTCCAATCTTGACGTCTCTCCAAGTTATTCACTGGTGGCTGATCTGATCATGATGCCTTCAGAAAAATCAATAGGCATCGTCAGAAGATTTCTATAGTAGCCACGGCGAAAGAAATCGATCTTGCTCATAGTATATGGAAAAAACCCTCTAACAGACGTCTGAACCGGGGTAAATAGACTTCGATAAAAACCAATGGCGCTTCCAATGGTCATCCTGCGAATCGAACCCCCATACACCTGGGGGTACTATTCCAATTCCTTGATGGATTTGCGGATAATCGCCACCGCTTCATGAATCTGCTCCTCGGTAATTACCAACGGCGGAGCAAAGCGGATGATATGGTCGTGGGTAGGTTTCGCCAGAAGTCCGTTGTCACGCATCTTCAGGCAGACATCCCATGCTGATTTGCCATTGAACGGCTTGATAACGATGGCATTCAGCAATCCTTTTCCACGAACAAGTTCGATGTAAGGAGAGTTGATCTTGCGAAGTTCATCACGGAAGATGGCACCCATTTTTTCAGCATTTTCAGCCAGTTTTTCATCGCGAACCACCTCCAGAGCGGCCATGGCAACCTTTGCAGCAACCGGGTTCCCGCCAAAGGTCGATCCGTGTTCACCCGGATGGATGCACAACATGATGTGATCATCGGCCAGCACGGCAGAAATGGGATAAACCCCACCCGACAACGCTTTGCCAAGGATAAGCACATCCGGCTTAAAACCTTCCCAATCGCAGGCCAGCAAACGACCCGTACGGGCAATACCGGTTTGCACCTCATCTGCAATGAACAATACGTTCTTTGCCTTGCACAAATCATATGCTTTTTTCAGGTAGCCTTCATCCGGCACAAAAACACCAGCTTCCCCCTGGATCGGTTCAACAAGGAAACCAGCCACATTCGGGTCTTCAAGCGCCTTTGCCAGCGCGTTGAGGTCATTGTAAGGAATGGATTCGAAACCAGGCGTAAAAGGTCCGAAATCTTTGCGTGCATCAGGATCATTCGACATGGAAATGACGGTAATGGTCCGCCCATGGAAATTATCGCGGCAGCAGATAATTTTGGCCTGGTTTTCAGGGATACCTTTTACTTTATACCCCCATTTACGGGTTAGTTTTAGTGCAGTTTCATCGCCTTCTGCCCCTGAATTCATTGGCAGCACCCGTTCATATCCAAAGTATTCGGTGATAAACTTTTCGTAAACGCCCAGTACATTGTTGTAAAATGCACGGGAAGTAAGTTCCAGTGTTTGCGCCTGCTCGATGAGGGCGCCAACGATTTTCGGATGGCAATGTCCCTGATTCACGGCAGAATAGGCCGATAAGAAATCATAATAACGCTTGCCCTCGACGTCCCACATAAAGACGCCTTTTCCTTTGGCAAGTACAACAGGCAAAGGATGATAATTATGCGCCCCGTATTTGTCTTCGAGGTCGATAGCCATTTGAGAGGTGTTTACTTCGATCATAAGAGT
>JBAXFM010000585.1:0-1629 GCA_037139855.1 Bacteroidota bacterium | reverse complement strand
CTTTGATCAGACCACCCACAAAAATAGCAAAAGTAGTTTCGATCGGAAGGTACATCCCCACGCTGACGAGCATAGGGCTTTTTACCTGCATGAGAATAAATGCTGTCCCCATAAGCATACCGGCGATGATAAGGGGCCATGCCATTTGTCCTTGTACGATTCCTCTTGAAAGAATAGCCATCAGGCTGGCTTGAGGAGCCGAAAGATTCTTGCTTCCAAAGCCTCCGGTGTATCCCAGGTTTTTCCCGGCTGCGATGTCACCATCGTTCAGAAAGGCAAGGACCACAAACATCACGGCTCCTGCAAGGATAACGCCGAGAATATCACCGATCTGCATACGCCATGGGGTACCACCCAGTATGTGTCCGGCTTTTAAATCCTGAAGCATTTCACCTGCAACGGCTGCTGAAACGCAAACGATGGCTGCAACGCCCAGAACGGTAGCGACGCCTGCATCACCTTGTACGCCGAGGGCAACCAGGATCAATGCGGTGACGACCAGTGCTGTAAGAGTAAGTCCGCTGATCGGGTTATTGGATGATCCCATGATGCCGACAAGATAACCGGATACAGAGGCAAAAAAGAAAGCCAGGATGATCATAACGGTTGAAGCAACCACCGCGATAAGTACATTCGTTTGAAAGATGAAGAAGGTGATGCAAAAAGTGAGCAATGCCACGGCGGCGATGCCAATCATGATCCAGCTGAAACTGATGTCTTTTTCATTTCTTGGAACGTTGTGTTCAATTCCGGTGGCGGCTTTTTTAACATCCTTTACTGAACGTGCGATTCCGGTGGTAAGACTTTTCCTCATTTTAAACAGGGTGAAAGCTGCGCTCACCAGCATACCGCCAATGGCGATGGGGCGGATGATGTACTTCCATATCTGGGTGATTTCGTATGAAGGGTTGGTTACTTTAGCCATAGCAGCATCCATGGTCATGGTAGGATCTTTTGCCATCAGAAAGGCTGCCCAATCCTGGAAGTTGATGCTTGGCATCAGGAAATACATGATCATGGGAGCCATCAAACCCCAGGCGAGAATTCCACCGCTGAAGTTCAGGGCACCTAACTTCGGCCCGATGATATAGCCAACGCCCATGTAAGCAGGGCTGACCCCCGGGGAACTGAGTAACATGCCACCCTGACCTGTAAATACCGTGCCTGTAATAGTTTGTTTGCCAAATACCACAAATTTTTCCCAGAGATATTGGAACAACTGAAGTTCGCCCAGAATTTTAATCAATCCACCCAGACCCATAGACCAGAAAAGGAATTTGGATCCCCCTGAGCCGCCCTGGCCAGCCTTGTGAATTTCGGCTGCGGCAACTGATTCAGGAAAGGGGAGTTCGGCATCCTCAACCATTACCCGGCGCAGGAGCGCTACAAACATGATACCGAGCACACCACCTGCAATGAGAATAAGCGATGATGTAATATAATGTCCCATGGTGAAAAATTCGGACCAAATACCTGAAACGAAAAATGCCGGCAGGGTGAAAATGGCGCCTGCGGCAACCGATTCACCGATAGAACCCACGGTACGTGTAAAATTTTCTTCAAGGATAGATCCCTTCATCATCCGCAGAATAGCCATGCCAAGCACGGCGGCGGGATAAGTAGCGGCAA
>JBAXFM010000584.1:0-1643 GCA_037139855.1 Bacteroidota bacterium | reverse complement strand
GTAGGTAGCTACAAACGTTTTATCCTGCAGCACGCACCGTTCGATGAGTATGGCTACTTCGGGGTCTTCGGCCTTGACGGGTGCCTCGCCCCGGTTGATCATAGGTATTTTCCAGAAGGAGCGGGAGGAGGGGCGCTGGCAGCCGATTACGAATTTTGAGTTCATCCCGGAGGCATCTTTTGTATCGGCCACGATGGCTGCCATTACTGCTCCGACAAATCCGAGGCCCATCACCACCACGATCTCTTTCTTTTCGGACCGTGCCAGGGCCACTAATTTTTCAATCCGGGCAAGTTCAATGGCATAATCGGTTTCATTAGGGAGAGCGAATTTTTCCCCGGCAGGGCTGATGGAGTAGGATTGTTTTTTATCAGTGTCCATTTTTAGTTGGTTTATAGTTGCTATCTTTAAGTTTTGACGACTGGATTAAAAGAAATCTGTTGTTTTTTCAATTAAAAATTCCTTGATGATGTCTTCTGCAATTGGTTCTCCAAAAAATTCAACCGGCTAGCGAAAGTCAATGTCCTTATGAAATGCAAGTTGTGACGAAACAATTTTCTGAAAATTGGGTGTAAAACAACTTTTCACATTCCCTGCTGATTTCTTTTATTGTGAAATGTCCATTTAAGATAAAATACAGATCTACATAATCTCTCCATTTTGCCTGCGCCACAGCGCGAACGCTTTCATGGCAGCCAGCGACAGCAGTGTTGGCATTGTAATGACGGATTCAACAGTTACAGGATGTGTAACAGGATATGGATAGTTGAAGAAAGTAAATTTGACCCGGTTGATATACAGGTGCAACTGGTCATAATCTTCAAATATCGGAATCTGCGGGTAAGGTATTTGAAGAAGTTTGCTTTTTATCCTGTGCCTGGTTAGATTTGAAGGTGTAAACAAATCAAAAACAATGGATCTTCGGTGACCCAGATGCAGTGCAATCGCTGTTCCTCCAACCAGATAGAAAGTGCGTTTGAAATTCTTCAGCATTGGGAATAACTGCACCTGGTCAGAATTGAAAATTTCAGTGTGCATAGCGGCTGAAATACAAAGTAAAGTAATTGAGGGTCAGTTCGTGATAATTTTCTTTACGGAGATCGCTCAGACTGATAGAATCGAAGAATATTTTAGCGGTTAATTTTATCCCCAACAATGTTATCAATTGTTTCACTGAATCCATATCTCCATAATTAAGTATTGTTTCAACCAAAAATTCCTGGCTGATATTTTCCTTCTGATCTTCGGGAGTGTACCAGAACAGGTTGCTGTGCTCGTGGATAAATTGTTTTATTTCAGGGCTGTTCATCACGAAATCAGATTTTTGGGGTCCACCCTTGTGGTTTCATTTTTTATTCAGACGACATATTGACCATAAACAGCAGCAATTCCACCCTGAAGCGAATAGGAGGGGAGCCATCCCATTGCTATAAGCCGTGAAACATCGAGCAATTTTTTGAAGGTTCCGTCGGGTTTTGAATTGTCCCAGTGAATCTCTCCTATAAAGCCTGTAACCGCTTTGATCAACAAGGCTATTTCGGCTATGGTCTGGTCTTCGCCGGTGCCAATATTTAGGAAAGTGACATGTGATGCGTTACGCCTGACCAGATCGTCAGTGCTTAGTTCTTCCATAATTTTAATAC
>JBAXFM010000583.1:0-1652 GCA_037139855.1 Bacteroidota bacterium | reverse complement strand
CCGGGATCCGAACCGATTGGCCTGACAAGGGAGGCAGTGGCAACGGCAAACTCCAGGATCAATACCGGAATGACCTTGGCCTCAGCATCCGGATTGGAATCATGAAGCGTTACGGGACCTTCGTGGTCGATTATTATTTCGGAGGCGGCGTTAAATATATCATGGTGCACCAGCTGGTTTATGGCTCGTATTACTACCACGACAGCGGCCAGATGCACTGGTACAACGAGGATCATTCACCCATTGTAACTGACCAGACATTGCTTGGACTTGTTATAAACCTGGGGATTAAAATTGGGTTTGCGTTTTAGTTGAATGACAAATGACGAATGACGAATGACACGTGTTTTTAGATAGGCAATTTGATCAACCGTACCGGAGCGTCACTGTTTGTTTCACATCAGGGTGAAGGCTGAGCGCCACCGGACAATTTTTCACGGTATATTCGATGATCTTTTTTACCTTTTCTGAATAATTTTCCGGGAAAGTTATATCAATAACCACTTCGGCAATCCTTCGGGGAGCTTCAGCAGTCATGATTTTTGTAATGACCAGTTTGCTGCCGTCGATGTTGAAGTTGTGGCCGCGGGCGGCAATCCCCATCACCGTAACCATGCAACTGCCGAGAGCAGTTGCAACAAGGTCGGTAGGAGAGAAGTACTCGCCTCTTCCCTGGTTATCGGGTGGTGCGTCGGTGATGAGCTTATTGCCTGAAAGGAGATGGGTGGCTTCTGTACGAAGTTCACCGGTATAAATGGTTTCTACGGTTGGCATCTTTGAAAGATAAAAAATTGAACCCGCGCTGGAAAAAACCGGAGCGGGCTCAACCTTTTTTGTTATTTACTTATCGCGAGGGTGACATCAACGGCGAAAGCAGTGCCATCAGCTGTTCGGTTGCCAACGAAATTGAACTTCCAGGTACCCGCCGATTTGGTATAAGCCACGTCGGTGGCCTGCAATCCGAAAATTTCATTTTTTACGAAATAGGTTCCGTTCAGGTTGTATGTTTCAGTAAATGAAGCAATCGGGTCGGTAATCATTACCTTTGTCATTTTAACATCATCATTGTTGCATTTTGCAAAAAATTGCAGGCCAAAGCCGCCACCTACGAGGTTAACTGTTGTGGCGGTCATGGTAAAGGCAGGAACGGTGGGCGCTGGCGTCTCTTCTTTCTTTTTGCAACCACTGGTGATAATTATCGCAGCAAACAGTATCGCTGAAAGAGATAAAACATGGGTTAGTTTTTTCATAATGTTATTTTTAGGTGATTGTGAAATTGTTTTGTTTCCTGTATAGAAGAAACAAAAGTATAAAAAAAATATGTAACCAAATCAAGAAGTGAAAAGTTGCCCGTTTAATTCTCAATTCGCTGCTTATTATTTGTCCCTTCCAGTACAATTTCCACACACCAAACCCGGCAACCATAGCCTGTGAAATATGAACACCTCCATCGATGGGAGCGTCGCCACCGCTTAAATCATATTTTGTTACCGTATCGTTGTCGGATGCAGAACTGATGCTCAGCCCAGTCAATTGGGAAGAAGCGTAATTAATATTTCTCAGCACCTGACACAGTTAAAATTCCCCCAACCTGATATCCTTTGATGACGAACCGATCATGATCCTGAAAGTTCCGGGTTCGGTGACACGTT
>JBAXFM010000582.1:0-1718 GCA_037139855.1 Bacteroidota bacterium | reverse complement strand
TAATATTCCTGAGTGCCAGCGCTTCAGCCCAAGTATATTTTAATGAACGATTTCAATATGGTCAGCCTGACTGGAGTAGTGGAGCTTCAAGTATATGTCAATTAGCGGATGGCTATATGCTCGGCGGTGCTTATCAAAATTTTTGTCCGCATTGTGTCGGGTTTATCAGGATTGACTCCCTTGGAAATAAGATCATGACCAAAACATTTTGTGATGATACAACAGAATATTATTTGGGAAATGGCGGGGCCATCATCACTTTAGGCCCGGATAGTATTCTCGCAGCTGGACAGATAAGCACGCAAACAACCAACTGGTACCATGACAGGGGTATTCTGTTTTTTTTAAATCATGATTTGGACACATTGTCGACAAAACAGTTTGGCGAGAAAACGGAGCCTTTTGATACTGGTTATCTCTTTAACCAGTTGATACTTGACTCTTCAAAAAATATCATTATCACGGGCAGCCACTATCCTAATTCACCCAATGCAAGGGCAACCATGCTGCTCGTTAAAACCGACCGTTACGGAAATCTCATCTGGAAACGGCGCTATGGCATAGGACTTCATTTTGAAGGGAGAAGCGTGATTTGCACAAACGATGGGGGATATGCAATCGGAGGATATGGCTACGGGGTCCCAATTCCGCCGGACTATTCCGGTGATCCGGTGGTGGTTAAAACAGACAGTGCTGGAAACCAGCAATGGTTGTTGAATCTGGGTGGACAGTGGCAGGATACGTTTGCAATGATATGCAATTCAACAGATGGAAATATAATCGTTGGCACTACTTTTTGTGACTCAATGCCGGGGGGTGGCCCTGTTGCTGATGGCAATGCTTACCGCAGAATCAACATTATGAAGGTTGACAAAAGCGGCAATATCCTATGGAATAAAAAATATGGGATCAGCTCGATGTACAACCAACTGATGAGCATTCGTGAAAATAGTGATGGCAGTTTGATTGCATGCGGATTTACGACACGGTTATTTCTAACAACGTATGATTTTGCCGGATGGATGCTGAAAACCGATCCGAATGGCGATAGTTTATGGTATCGGCAATATGTTATCTGTGACGGAAAAACTTCCTGGAACTGGTTATTTGATGTAATTCCGACAAACGACAACGGATTTATAACAGGTGGGATTGTTTACGCTCACTTACCCGACCCAGATCCGGACGATGGCTGGGTGTTAAAAGTTGACAGCCTGGGGTGTGAAAATCCCTCATATTGCTGGGTCGGTATGAACGGGGAAAAGACAACTCCAAGCGAAGTAAACCTGACTGTTTTCCCAAATCCTGCCGAAAAGAACATAGAAATAAAGTTCAATGAATTGAATATCAATACACAGTTTAACCTGACGATGTTTGACCCATTCGGCCGGAAGATCAGAGAGGTTTCCATTCCTCCGTTGGAAACGAACATCCATATTGATATTTCAGCACTGCCTGATGGCCTTTACATCATCATTGCCCGGTCAGGAAGTAAGATACTCGCCAAAACAAAGTTATCTATCAACAAAAAAACCACCATACTATGAAAACCCTGACAATGTTAACCGTATTTATCCTTTTGAGTTTAACCCTCCCGGCCCAGCATACCTGGTATTGGTACAACCCCACACCCGATGGAAATCACCTGAATGATGTTTGGTTTACCTCGGCCAGCAATGGCTGGGCGGTGGGCAATGCAGGCAAATTGTTGCATTACG
>JBAXFM010000581.1:0-1734 GCA_037139855.1 Bacteroidota bacterium | reverse complement strand
TTCTTCTGTTTTTAATGCCCCGGCAGTCAGCGCTATAATTGGAACATGCTCATTGTTTGTGGTTTCATGCTTTCTAATCTCAATGGTGGCTGCTATTCCATCCATCATTGGCATCTGAACATCCATGAATATCAGTGTTGGTTTATTCTTTTTTAATGCTGACACTGCTTCTTGTCCATTTTCGGTCGCTATGATGGTTGCACCGGGCACCAATTTGCCAATGACCGCTTTAATCAGCATCATATTCATTTTTACATCCTCCGCGATCAGGATCACCGGATGATTTTTAGCGGAGGATAATGGGATCGCTTCAATAAAACCTGCTGGTTTTGCTGGCAACGGATGCGATGGCTGATTATGTAGATTTTTCAGGTATTGCATCAATTCCTGCGATTTTACCGGTTTATGCAAATTAAACCTGACGCCAAGCTTTTTACATTCTTCATGTATCCCTGCATCGTCAGATACGCTGTGAAGAAGGATGATTGGTTGTATTTCGGGCGTTAATTTCAATTGTTCCCTAATCTTTCTGATGGTGTTTAACCCATTGAGAAAGGGCATATGGTAATCAACGATGATCACGTCATAGGGTTCTGACGGATCAATGATTTTAAGTGCATCGAGTCCGTTACTGCAACCTGTGAAACTGATGCCCCAACTTTCAAAAACGCGTTCAAGGATCATACGATTAATATCATTGTCTTCAATAACCATAACCCGCTTGATTGCCGACAAACAGCCTGAATCAAGTTTTTCACCTGCTTCGCAGAATGTTTCGATGGTGAAAAAAAACGTTGAGCCTTTGCCAGGCTCACTTTCCACCTCAATTTTACTCCCCATCTTTTCGGCGAGCATATTGGAAATGGTTAGTCCAAGTCCGGTGCCTCCGAATTTGCGTGTGGTAGAATTATCAGCCTGTGTGAAAGCTTTAAAAAGTTTCTTCTTTTGTTCTTCACTGATGCCAATTCCTGTATCACGGATGGCAAAGCTGAAAAAACCCGATATACCATCTTTGGGGGTAAAATAAAGTTTCAACTCTACATCGCCTGATTCAGTGAATTTCACTGCATTTCCTAATAAATTTACCAGAATCTGTTTTAACCGTATCGGGTCAATCACTGCAAAACGTGGCATATCGGGCTGAACATCAAGCAGCAATTCAAGACCTTTTTTACCCGACTGATATTTGATAATGTCACATACCTGTTCCGTAAGTTCAATAATATCCGCCTTGATAACCTCAAGTTCCAGTTTACCCGCTTCAATTTTAGAAAAGTCAAGGATATCATTGATGACTCCAAGCAAAGATTGGCCTGAAATATTCACGTTTTCAACATATTTTTTCTGAACCTCGTTCAAGGGGGTTTTGAGCAATAAATCTGTAAAGCCGATCACCCCGTTGAGCGGTGTTCGGATTTCGTGACTCATGTTGGCAAGGAATTCTGATTTGGCATTACTTGCAGCATCGGCTTGCTCTTTGGCAAGGATAAGCGCCCTTGCAACCTTCTGCCGGCCAATAATATCCCTTGCTGCTGCTATCACCACAATAAGCAACAGCAACATGAGTCCAACAGGAAGGGCCGCTTTTGAAGCCACATCCCATTTCCAGGTATGGGCGTCGATGTCCATGCACAACACTGCGATATTTTTTCCGGTTACTGGGTCGTTTACAGGGATCAACCCGGTGAGCCACGTACCCCAGCGGTCGGTAGCCGGACCTTCAGCGGCAGCAAT
>JBAXFM010000580.1:0-1740 GCA_037139855.1 Bacteroidota bacterium | reverse complement strand
CCAAAGAAATCGGCGAGTTTCAGATCGATGGGACGAATTCCATCGCGGCTGTCTTCAAAAACAAGCTGCTGATCCCCGGTAGTACGACCCACCAGATACATCGGGGCCCGCTCACGTTCGGCAATTTCCTGCATCAGTGTAACATCCTTTTCAGCAAGGATCAACCCCATCCGCTCCTGCGATTCATTGCTGGCAATTTCTTTGGCAGATAAGGTCGGATCACCGATAGGCAATGCATTCAGGTTGATGATACCGCCAGTGGCTTCTATCAACTCCGACAGAGCATTGAGATGGCCGCCGGCGCCGTGGTCATGGATCGACACTATCGGATTCACATCCATCTCGGTCATCGCCCGGATGGCATTGAATACTCGCTTCTGCATTTCCGGGTTTGATCGCTGAACGGCATTGAGCTCAATCGCATTGCCGTACTCTCCGGTTGCAACCGAAGAAACAGCTCCTCCTCCCATGCCGATGCGATAGTTGTCTCCTCCCAAAACGACAATTTCCTGACCGGATTCCGGATCGTCTTTCAAACTGTCCTCCTTTTTTGCAAACCCGATTCCGCCTGCCTGCATGATGACCTTGTCGTAACCGAAGGTTCGTCCGTCATCGGTATGTTCAAAAGTAAGTACCGAGCCACAAATCAGGGGCTGTCCGAATTTATTGCCGAAATCACTGGCGCCATTAGAGGCTTTTATCAAAATATCTTCGGGGGTCTTATACAGCCAGTTACGTGCCGCTGTCCCGGTTTCCCATGAACGCCCTCCGTCAAGCCTCGGATAGGAGGTCATGTAAACGGCGGTTCCTGCCATCGGGATACTACCCTTTCCACCGGCCATCCTGTCGCGGATTTCCCCGCCCGAACCAGTAGCTGCGCCATTAAATGGTTCAACCGTTGTAGGGAAATTGTGCGTTTCTGCTTTCAGGGATATAACCGATTGAATATCTTTGATCATGAAAAAATCGGCCACATTTTGTTTCCCCGGGGCAAATTGCTCTATTTCAGGTCCGAGGACAAATGCAACATTATCCTTATAGGCTGAAACCAGCAGATTGGGATTTGCTTTGGCTGTATTTTTAATCATGGTAAAGAGTGAATCGGTCATCTCTTTCCCATCAATGATAAAAGTTCCATTGAATATTTTATGCCGGCAGTGTTCGGAGTTCACCTGGGAAAACCCAAACACCTCACTGTCTGTTAGTTTCCTGCCAACCTTTTGACTTAATCCGGTGAGATACACAATCTCTTCGTCGCTCAGCGCCAGCCCTTCCTGTTTATTAAAAGCAGCAATGTCATCAATAAAAATAACAGGGTCGGGTTTGTGGATAAGGTGAAATATTTCCTGATCAAGACAGTCGAAAACATGCTGAAGCATCGGATCGTAAGAAGTGACGAATGACAAATGACGAGTGACAGGAAGATTACCATCCATGTCGGCTATCTTGTCATTCGTCACTTGTAATTCGTCATTCGTCATTCGTAAATCATAAATCGTAAATTCTTCAATCCTCACAATGCCTTCGATCCCCATGTTCTGAGTGATTTCCACAGCATTGGTGCTCCATGGGGTAATCATTTCGGGTCGCGGCCCGACAAAAGTACCTTGTAAAACAGGTTCGGCGATGCACTGTGCACCGCCGAACAGCCAGTCTAGTTTCGTCAGATCACTATCGCTAGGTTTTTCCCGGCTTTCAACGGCGTAGTACCGTTCAGAATTCTTGAAAAATGTTATCATA
>JBAXFM010000579.1:0-1747 GCA_037139855.1 Bacteroidota bacterium | reverse complement strand
ATATTTCCGGGATTGCCCTGAACGGTAAGGGAGACCAGTTCCCTGTTCGCAAACTGTAGTTTTTGCAGTTCAACGTAGCTTTCAATGTGCCTGATTTCATCTGACAAGGGTACCCTGGCAACATTCGTGTCATAAATCATGTACCGCAAAATATCCGACAGCTTCAGCAGGGTTGCCGATGCCTTTTCGGCATTGCTTTTTATCAGGCTGTCGATGTTGTTCAGCGTATTGAATAAAAAATGGGGATTGATCTGATTTTTAAGCAGTGCCAGTTCGCTCTGCAGGTTTTGTTTTGCAAGTTTTTCATTCTGCAACCAATGCTCGAGGAGGTAAAAGAAAAACCCCGAAATGGCATAAAACAGGGTAATGATATACGTCAGGCTGAGGAAATAGATATAACTCAAATTTACCATGAATATGACGAAACTTGAAAGTTTTGCGATACCATAAGGTAAAACAACCAGGAACAATGCCGGTGCAAGATATTTCCTCAAACCTCCTTTTTTCAATACTTTCGGCGAAAAATAGCCATAGAAAAGGTAGAATACGATAGCGGGATAAACAACATACCATACAACATTGACAACGATGCTGGTTAAATTTGACAGACTCCACATTTCACTTCCCATGTCGGGCCGCACAAACAAAGAAACGAAGTACCCATACAGGATTTGAAAATAGGATTTCGAGTTATTGGGAAGACCGAAAAAACTATCCGCCTGCGTGGCCCAGTTGAACAAGGTATAAGTCAATGGAATCAATGCCCAGAAACAGGCATGCAGGGTTATTCTTACTGATTTTTTCATGATTTTGAATTTAATTGGTTAAACATGAAACAAAGATCAGTATGCGTGCGACCATATAAAAATCCGTTTAACGAACATGGCTGATTTATGAACCAACATCCGGATTTTGATTTCAAACATTGACCCGCTCTGAACAGTCTTTAAAAATGTTCCGAGTAAATCTACCCACCCCCGGCCCCTCCCTTGAAAAGGGAGGGGGGCGGTGCCTCTATGCCTAACAGTAAGATATACAGTATTCTGCCGGTGCAGAGGAGCTCCCCTCCCTGTGGGCAGGGAGGGGTAGGGGGTGGGTAGATTCACCTAAAACAACTTTTTGAAGTGGACTCATATTTAGTTTCCAAATCTTAAAGATCATTTACAATGTTACACAAATTAAGCTTTACTAAAAAGACATCATGTCCTTCAGGCTTATCGATGCTTTTAAACAGGTTGCCCCCTGTATTCCCTGAATGGTATATGTTTCCATTATGGTCGATGCAAACACCTTTGCCGCACGTTCCGCCGTTTTTACCGTTTGCCGTGTAATTATTAACCCAAAGGAGATTGCCGTCATTTGAATACATCCGGATGAATGACTGGCAGGAGGGCCAGTGCTGACAGCCACTTACAACAATATTTCCGGAAATCTTTTCATTTAAAGCAATTCCATTCACTCCATCCCATTTGTTTGTGCCAAATTGTTTTGTCCAGATGATTTCAAAATTACTGTTTAACTTTGATAAAAAGCCATCTCCTTCACCCAGGTTTTTGCCACTGAAACCTCCACCTGTGCTACCCCCGATATAGATGTTTTTTTCTTTGTCAACAGCGATATGGTTTGCCATATCAAATTTATCTGTTCCAAACTGGAATAGTTTTACCTGTTCGCCATTACCTGTGAATTTTCCAATAAAAGCATCCAGGCTGCCTTTATTTTTGGCTGCCAGGTCTCCAAAGGTATA
>JBAXFM010000578.1:0-1758 GCA_037139855.1 Bacteroidota bacterium | reverse complement strand
ATACCACAAAGCAGTTATCTGCATTTGCCGGATCGGTTTCTATACACGAAACAAAGCCATTGGCCGGGAATCCTGACCCCGTGATATCGACCGCTGCCGGATTACCCGTATTGGCCTGGTCCACACGAAAAACCTTCCCGGTATAGGTCCCGAAATAAACACGGTTCGCCGGGACCTTTGAAACAGTGATTGCAAGAATAAAGTCCTGGTACCCCAATGCAACATTGGTCAGTTCGGTCCAGCCGGTATTAAGCTGATTCGTATCGAAGGCCGCAGCCGCCATATTTGATTTCCGCCACAAATGATTTCTCTGTGGAAAGTAAAAGGTGGTGTTGTCATTCGGGTCCAGCGCGTAATTGGTGTAAAACAGGAAGTTGCTGTCGGAAAAAAAAGTTGGACGTTGCCAATAAACGTTGTTTATATTGTATAAACTGTCGACCTGGAAAGAGAAAATGTTACCGTCGTAAACAGATCCTATCAGGTAGTTTTTTTTATCTGCAACGATCGAGGTGAGACCGTCGCCGCCGCAAACTGCATTCCAGGCTGAAAACGGAAAAATATTCTGATCGGTGATGTAGATTGCGTTATCCTGAATTCCCGCAATGGCAAACTCATCATGAGATGCAGCATGATCCATTCCGGCCCAATAAACCTGGCTGTTGTTGATCCCCCTGGAGAAAAAATTCCACTTCACCTGTCCACTCAGGCAGTCGGAGGTCTTATAAATGCCCCCGTCACATGCTGAAAACATGACATGATGATCCAAACGGGAGGTTAAAAGGAAGTGCTGGTCAGGATGGAGGTTTGTATCCGTCAGGTCATATGGATATCCTCCCAGCCAGTGTGTAAAGGTCGAATCAGCAAAACCGGTCGTATTCCTGTACAGGTTTGTCCCCCCGATAAATACGGCATCCGGATTATCCTGATGCACCATCAGCGTGAATGCATAACCTCCGATGGAATTGTATGCCCCATGGATGGTGTCTAAATAAGCGCTTAATATGTTGCCTCTTCCTTTCCCGGGCAAATTGATGGTCCGGTTTTCCCATATTCCTTTCACACTTTTTTTATTGGTGGAATATTTCCAGAAGGTATGTTGGGAAGCCGAGAAACCGAATGTTGGATCTGTATCCTGGATCGGAGCCTCTGTAAGCACATACAAAATACCGGGATCGGATGGCGCAATGGCCAGTTTGACCCGCCTGTAATCATCAGGAAAACCGGGAGGAGTGATATTCTGCCATTGGATTCCATTGTTGCTTGTCCATATGCCGCCAATGGGACTGGGATTTCCCGGATATTCAGGGCAATAGGTACTCAATGCGGCATACATTCGGCCCTGCGGATCAATGGCAACATCGGTGGAAAAAGGCTTGAAAGTCAAATCTCCCAGCACAAGCGACCAATGATCCCCTCCGTCTGCCGACCGCATGATCCCCCCGTAGCAGGCTGCGTATATTTCATCAGCTGCATGGTTTGACGTATCGATCGCCAGCGACCATACCCCCTGGAACACCTGTGAGAGGGTTCCGGGAGAATTTGTCTTCGTGGAAGAAATCTGGCTCCAGGTTTTGCCGTCATCCTGCGATTTGAAAATACCGTCGCCAATACCAACCGTGCGGGCGATAATGCTCAATCTCCGGTCGGTCGTGCTAAGCAGTTCGCCTGTTCCATAATACCATGTGTTGCGTTTTCCCTGGCGTTCATCCTGAATGATGCAGGTTGAACTGGGAATATCCGACGGAGCGGTGGTTTTAA
>JBAXFM010000577.1:0-1761 GCA_037139855.1 Bacteroidota bacterium | reverse complement strand
TAACCAATAATACCCAAACTACAGCTACCGGCGGTGGTGAGGTTACCAGCGACGGTGGCGCGATTGTGACTGCCCGTGGTGTTTGCTGGAGTATATCGCCAAATCCTACAACCGCTGATAGCCATACGAGCGATGGCTCCGGCACTGGAACATTCGTGAGCAATCTCACAGGATTGACACCCAATACACCCTACTATGTTAGGGCTTTTGCCACGAACAGTGGGGGAACGGCTTACGGTAATGAAGTGCAATTTTCGACTTTGCCGAACGCAACATTAGCTGTTGTCACAACTTCAGCAGCAACAAATATCACCGAGACAACAGCAACCAGCGGCGGAAATGTAAGCTCTGATGGCGGAGCAACAGTAACTGCCCGTGGTGTGTGCTGGAATACAACACCGAACCCAACATTAGCAAACAGCCACACTTCCGACGGAGCAGGAACTGGCGTATTTGTAAGCAATCTTACCGGTTTAACGGCAAATACACCTTATTTCGTCAGAGCTTATGCTACAAATAGTGTTGGAACAGCGTACGGTAATGAACAGACCTTTGCAACCTTGCCTGATTCTCCTTGCGGCCAACCTATTACTGATACCCGCGATGGTAAGACTTACAACACGGTTTTGATAGGAACACAGTGCTGGTTTGCTCAAAACCTTAACGTTGGCACCAAAGTACTTGGTAGCGCTAATCAAACAAATAACAGTATTATAGAAAAGTACTGTTACAATGATTTAGAATCAAATTGTGACGTTTATGGTGGTTTATACCAATGGGATGAAGCCATGCAATACTCAACCACAGAAGGTGTAATAGGGATCTGTCCCACAGGCTGGCATCTACCAACAGATGCAGAATGGACAACCCTGACCACCTTTTTGGGAGGTGAAGCTGTTGCAGGTGGCAAAATGAAAGAAACAGGTCTAACGCATTGGGCTGCACCAAATACAGGTGCAACCAACAGCAGCGGTTTTACTGCTCTTCCCGGCGGCGACAGAAATGGCTACTATGGCAATTTCGAAAATCTTACTAACTACGCCTTCTTCTGGTCGTCGTCGCAGACCGATGCAACAGGCGCGTGGGACCGGTACCTCAGCGACTTTAGCGTGACCGTGGGCCGTGACGACACCTTAAAGATAAACAGCTTCTCGGGTCGCTGCATCAAAGACTAGCTGCAACCTGGTAGCTACAGGCACACAAATGGGATTAAGCAAATAATTCCTTTTGAGATCATGGCCCGGATTGAGGGTAGCAGTTCTTCATGTTACGTTTGGATTGTGTTCAGGTAATAAAATCCAGCCAGTTTTCTCTGTTTATGACTTCAAAATCTGAATTTTTGTAAGTTTCCAGAAATTCTTTCGGAGGTTTGACTTTTTTTTCACTCCATTTAATTTCAAAACCATTCAGAATGCCCCCGGATTCTTCAATCAGGTCAATTTCTTTCTGGTCGTAAGTTCTCCAGAAATAGTAGTTTAACAGTCGTCCCTGATAATGGTTTCTTTTTCGCCGTTCCGAAATACAATAATTTTCCCACAACCGCCCGATATCATCTCTCATCGCCAGTTGATTGAAGTTTGAAATTACTGCATTCCGGATGCCGTTATCCCAGAAATAAAATCTCGGAGATTTTGAAAACTCCTTGCGGAGATTCCGGCTGAAACCATGCAATGAAAATATCACATAACATTTTTCGAGCAATTCAAGATACCGGACAACAGTCTTTCGGCTCACATGAAGCGTATTTGCAAGTTCAGACAA
>JBAXFM010000576.1:0-1775 GCA_037139855.1 Bacteroidota bacterium | reverse complement strand
CCACTTGACCACTTGTCCACTTGTCCACTTGACCACTTGTCCACTTGATCACAGCTTACAGGTTTATCTTCACACCAATCAGCAGTCCGACATTTCCAAACTGTATGTTGACTTTGTCATATTCTTTGGGTTGATCAGAGGTGAGGTTTTTTGAATGGTCAACCTCTTTGAGATAGTTCCATTCATTGTCATTGACAGTTCTGGAACTCATTTTATCTATTCCATTTACACTGTATTCAGTGTATTTGCCATGTTTAGGGGCGAAACTGATACCATCAAGCTGAACTTCGGCAAAAAGCGAAACCAGGTCACTGAGTGCAAAGTCGGTCCCGACCGCCGCCTGCGCTCCAATGGCGACACCACCATAAACCTTACTTTTAGAATCAACAACAAAGGCAGAAGTGGATTTTTCCAGAGGGTAGTCATTCACACTATGCTGCGAGACAACGTAACTGTTTAAAATGCCAACTTTACACCCAAGGCGGGCATAGGGCTTGAATTTTTCGAGTGGAAACGACATCACCAGCGCAGGAACGAGGCTTAACATCTGGCCATGCCATTTTGCATCGGAGCTGGAACCGGTATAGGTCAGGAAATTTTGTTTGCTGGTAAATCCATAGAAGTAATCAACTCCTAATTCAACACTGAAGTGCTCACTGAGATTGAATCCTGCCGCGATAACGAAAGGCAATCCTGTTCCGACTCCCTCCTTTTTTGAAGTAGTGGTATAGGAATTTGATGTACCAGTGTTAATGGTATAATCCGAGTAATAACTCGCAGCAGTACTCACAGCTGCTCCAAGTCCTCCACGGATGTAAATTTTTTGGGCATGAACGTTCATGCCAATAAATAAAATTGCAAAGAGAAGAATTCCTGTTGCTTTCATGATTTCCGGGTTTATAAGGTTGGTACAATATTAACGTAAAATATACTGAAACCTTATAAGAATTCAAGGAATATTTAACTTTGCGCCGGAAGGTGGAATTCAGGACACACCATAATGCAAATAAACTGATTTGCCCATGTCTCTCAGGCATTTGTTGTTTTTTTTCCTTTTAACAGGGATGGTTTCGCGGCTCAACGCCCAGGAAGCCCAAAACGATGTTGTTTATCTGAATAACGGTACTTTTCTCCGGGGAACAATCAGTGAACTGATCCCGGGGAAATCACTGAAAATCTATTTCAACGGCCATGATACCCTGGAGATTCCAATGAGCGAAGTTAAGGAGATTAAAAAGGAAAAGGTACCCGAAAAATCCGGTTTTGAGGATGGGGTTAAAGCCTCCGGTTACACAAACATTACCGAATTTTCTGTTGGATTGGGTTATTCCGAGGGGATCAACGCAAAACTCGAGTCAGCGCAAAAGCAATTTTCAATCTCCATGGTAACCATGAATGGATTGACCATCAGCCCATATATTCAGCTTGGGCTTGGCACCGGACTGGAGCTGTGGAGGAACCGCGGATTTATCCCCATTTATTTTGACTTGAGAGCCAATGTACTCCGGTATAAAGGTACCCCGTTTTTTTATGCCATTGTTGGCTATGCTCCCGGCTGGATGAAAGGGGAAACAGGCATGGGGCTGGGCGGTGCCATGGCCGGGCTTGGGGCCGGCGCCAGGTTTAGCACCGGCAAAGTGGCTCTGGTGGTTTCATTCGGATACCGCTTTCAACAGACCAGGCTATGGCAGGTTGTCAACCAGGTGAGAAGCAAGGCAACGCTTGATGCCAACTTCTTTGCGATCAAGGCCGGGGTTTTCTTTTAATTTATGGGG
>JBAXFM010000575.1:0-1777 GCA_037139855.1 Bacteroidota bacterium | reverse complement strand
TGAAAAGTGGATTTTATCCGTTTTTTCTGGAACCGGGCCGCGATTATTTTATGACACTCGAGCAAATTATCCGAACTGTGATGGAAACCGATTTACGGTTTATTGAGAATTTCGATATAGCCCAGAGCAAAAAAATGCTGACGCTGTTAAAAGTTATTGCTGCTTCGGTACCCTTCAAACCCAATATTTCTAAAATCAGTGAAAAAACCGGGTTACACCGGCAAACTGTTTTACTTTACTTCCAGTATCTTGAAAAAGCCAGGATGATTAAACTTGTCAACCAGCCTGAGCGTTACATAAGCCGCTTGCAAAAACCGGATAAAATTTTCCTGGACAATCCTAACTTGTTTTTTGCCCTGAATCCTGAAATGGTAAATTCCGGAAACCTGAGAGAAACCTTTGCATTGAACCAGCTAACTGCAAATCACGAGGTATTTCTGCACGAACAGGCCGACTTCCTGGTGGATAATAAGTTCGTTATTGAAATTGGTGGTAAGAACAAAGATAACAGACAAGTCAGGGATTTTGATAATTCATTTGTATTTCAGGATGATATTGAAATCGGGCACCATAACAGGATTCCATTGTGGCTGTTGGGGTTCATGTATTGATTTTCGCATGACAGTGTCTGAATTAACTACTGAAAAAATTTTCCCCCCGGTTTCCTCCCAAACAATTCCTGATCAACATCGCCGTTTTTATGGTATCCAACCTCAGCCCCATGAAAACAGCAAAAATGATTTTCACTGCTATTTTGGTTTTTAACACCTGCCTGCTGTTTGCCCAGTCCGACCCATACAGCAAGACCGACATCCTCTATCTCAGCCTGAAAAACGAGGCTGGTGAACCCGTTCAATCCTGTGTTGTGCATCTTTCCGACCAGGCAACGAATCATTCCGTCAGCGTTATTTCTGATCGGAAAGGGCAGATGGAAATCCCCGTCGAATCGGGGCATGTCTACCAGATCAAAGATGATGAAGCGAATTTACTGGATGAAATCAAAGTTCCCCAACAGTCATCTTCACTGCTGACGAAAACGGTGGTCATTTCTAAACCAGTGATCGCTGCTGAGCGGCCATTTGATACTATAACCCAGAACCTGGGATCATCCTTCTATAAAGTTGGGGCCCTGGAAGCCCGGCTGGCTTTCAGGATCACAGACCTGGACCACAAACCGCTGAATAATCTGGCAGTCAGATTGGTTTGTCCGAAATACCGGCGGGTATATACTGCAACAACCAATGCTTCGGGGGTGGTACGTTTCCAGGTATTGCTGGGTGGAGATTACCAGTTTGGCATCGCGGAGTCGGAAAATATGAAGACCTACCGGATCCCGTCTTCCCAGGGATACGCCCTCACCGTTGATGTTCCGTATCAGCCAACAACGGTGACAGAAATCACCAGGAATGACACTGTTTTCCAGGATGCCATTCAACAGAAACGGGCAACCTCGCAGCGGGCTTTCCTGGAGGTGACGGTTCAGGATTATGAACATCAGCCATTGCCCGATGAAAACGTATTTATGGATGCGGTAGGAAAATCGAAGGTTTTCAACACCAAAACCAATGAGCAGGGGAAAGCTTTAAAAACCAGACCACAAGCAGATCACTGATTATGTCAAAAGGATATGGGCCAGCTATTTGCTCGAATACCACGCAGGGGAAGATCAGAAGAGCAAAAACGGGAGGGCAGGGTGACAAGATGCGATTAAACGAACGAAGAAAAGACGACTCCTATCAGTCATTCTTTATGAACGCGGTGGAAGGACAGTTCCAGA
>JBAXFM010000574.1:0-1786 GCA_037139855.1 Bacteroidota bacterium | reverse complement strand
AATTCAAAGTCTTTAAATGTTTCATAATAATGCACTTTATTTGATATAAAATGAAGTTCAATCCAATTCAACAGGTGACATACTTTCTGACGATGTATGCGCTGATTCCCCTGATTTTTTTAACGGGACTACCCATGCTGTTTTCAGGAGCATTCATCCGTCAGTTACTAGGAACCCAAGCGTTTTTTGTAACGGATATTTTACATATAACTATTGGATTCCTTTTATCAATATTCCTAGTGATACATCTATATTTCTGCACTTTCGGAGCAAAAATTACCAGTAATTTCAAATCGATTGTTACTGGATATCACGAAGGAAATCATTAATTATTAAGATTTACAATATATGGACGCTCCACAGAATGAGAAGAAAAATGACCGCAGAAAATTTCTGAGAATAAGTTTTCTGTCCGGATTATCCGCTGTAGCCGCGAAAACCGTCTTTGCCGATATTCCTGTTGATCCGGAAGGCGAAACCAGTGAAATGGTAACCCTGTTATCTCCAGACGGACAATTGGTGAAAGTAGCAAAAGAGAAGATTAATTATATGGAGAAATACATCTCACCAGAAGCCTCCCGGCAGGGAATCCCTCACCGAAAATTTGTGATGGTAATTGATCTGGCAAAATGCAAGAATGCCAGGAAATGTGTGGAAAAATGTCAGAAGGCACACCATTTACCTCCCCATCAGGAGTTTATGAAGGTCTATCTGATGCAGGAAACAGAGGAGGCAGCTCCCTACTGGATGCCAAAACCATGTTTCCATTGTGATAAACCGCTGTGCGTAAGTGTTTGTCCGGTAGGTGCAACCTACAAACGCTCGGATGGTATTGTACTGATCGACAATGAGCGCTGCATCGGGTGTAAATTCTGCATGACGGGCTGCCCTTATTCTGCCAGACAATTCAATTGGGCAGATAGTCCGTCGCTTCATGTGAATCAGCCTTACTCTCCTGAGACGAGCGTTCCAGGTAAGGAAGGTACAGTCAGTAAATGTGATTTTTGTCCGGACATGATCAGGGATGGAAAATTACCTCACTGTGTTTCCGGCTGCCCTATGGGTGTCATCTATTTTGGTGATCAGCTGGAGGATATTGTCACCAATGGAGATGAGACCATACGTTTCAGTGAACTGATCGCTGCACGTTCCGGATACAGGCATCTCGAAGACCTTGGTACGAAACCAAGTGTTTATTATCTGCCACCGGTAAACAGACAGTTTCCTGTGGACCGCGGATTTGACCATGAGGATGAAATCAATCAGCGTTACAAGGATGTCCCGTTTGTGAAAAAAATGCATAAAAATTAGCCTGAAGCATGGAAAGTAACAAAAGGAAACAAGAACTCCTGAAGGAGTTTTTGCCACAACTGGAAAAGACGAGTATTGCTTGGTTCGTCTGGGTCGCATTCTTACTCGTATTGATTTTCGTTGCCATCTATGCCCTGATACTTCAGATCCTTAAAGGACACATCATCACCGGGATGAGGGACAACGCTGTCTGGGGCGTTTATATCGTCAATTTCATTTTCTTCATGGGAGTGAGTTACGCCGGAGCTTTGGTTTCCGGCTCCATGCACTTGTTCAAAACCAGTTGGAGAGGACCGATTTTGAGAATCGCCGAGCTAACAACCATCATAGCTTTATGTATTGGTCCGCTTTACATCTTGTTGTGTATCGGCCGGTTAGACCGTCTTCCATTCTTATTTATGTATCCCAGGATTCAATCACCTATCACCTGGGACGTCATCGCGATTACGACCGACTTGTTTGGATGTTTAATCTA
>JBAXFM010000573.1:0-1790 GCA_037139855.1 Bacteroidota bacterium | reverse complement strand
GGTTGCTTCCCAGCAGGCTGAGGATATCACGCAGGTAGCTTCTTTTTGCCAAAATCCGGGGAATAAAAAAATGCATTAATTTCGCAGACAAATTTAGAGATTATTTTCATGACACTCATTCCGTTTAACAAGCCTTTCATCCCCTGGTTCTCTTTCAGGCATGTAATCATGGGAACGTTTTCGGGAACGATTTCGGGCAATGGGAAGTACACAAAAAAGTGTCATGCATTTTTTGAAAAAAAGTTTGGTTTTTCGAAAGTGCTGATGACCACTTCCTGCAGCGATGCATTGGAAATGACTGCAATTTTATGCAGGATTGAACCGGGAGACGAAGTGATTATGCCATCATTTACCTTTATGTCAACAGCAAATGCCTTCCTGTTGCGCGGTGCCAGGGTTGTTTTTGCAGATACGCTGCCGGATGTTCCCAACATTGATCCCGATGAAATTGAGAAACTGATCACCCCAAGAACCAAGGCAATCGTGGTGGTTCATTACAGCGGTTTGGCTTGCGACATGGATCGTATCATGGAAATCGCAAACCGTCACGGACTATTCGTGGTTGAAGATGCCGCTCACGCCATTGACTCGTATTACCGCGGAAAACCGCTTGGATCCATCGGCCATTTCGGGACTTTTTCTTTCCATGAAACCAAAAACATTATCTCGGGTGAAGGAGGGCTGTTGATCGTGAACGACCGGGAATTCGAAAAACGGGCCGAAATCATCTGGGAGAAGGGGACCAACCGTGCAGCCTTTTACCGGGGCGAAATTGATAAATACGGATGGGTTGATGTCGGGTCATCCTACCTGCCTGCTGATACCGTAGCAGCATTCTTATACACTCAGATCGTTCGTTTTGACAAAATTCAGTCGAGGCGGAAGACCGTTTGGTGGAATTATTACAGATTTCTGAAGCCACTTGAAGAGAGGGGATACCTGAAGTGTCCGGTTGTTCCATCTTTTGCCACCGTGAATGGCAATCTTTTCTATATCACCGTTAACTCGGCTGAGACCAGGGATGAACTGATGGCCTTCCTGAAAAGCCAGGGCATCCAGGCACTTTTTCACTACCTGCCGCTCCATTCCAGTCCTTATTTTACTGATAAGCACGATGGTCGTGAACTTCCCAATACCGACCGGTTTTCTTCAACCATCCTTCGTTTGCCATTCTATAATTCACTCAGCAAAAGCCAGATAAATCATGTTGCTGGCAGAATCAGTGAATTTTTCGGTCTGTAAGGGTTACCGGATAATCATTTTCCTGACAATCCTGGTATCATCCGAAACCATTGAAAGGAAATAGATACCACGATTCAAAGCGGAAACATCCATTGTGACCTCATGGTCTCCTGCTGAATAATTTACCGGATCAGCATGGAAAACGTTTATTCCCGCAAGCGTACTTAGGGATATGATCACCTGTGAGTTTGAAGGCAGGTGAAACAAAACCCGGGCGTGGTCGGTAGCCGGGTTGGGTATGATTCTGAGAATGATATCGTTGGGTGTGACTTCAGATGGGGTTCCCAGGAATAGGCATGGGTTTGTAATATCGGTTATGATGATATGTTCTGAACTTAAATATCCGGTTCCGTAGGGAACGAATACCCAGTAATCACCGGTATCGGTGATTTGAATCGAGGATGTTGTTTCTCCGTTTGACCACCGGTATGCCGGATGACCCGGCTCGGCAACCAAATAATATTCTGATCCTATTTTTTGACATCCTACGCTTGGACGGTTTAACTGCCACGGCAGTGTGGGATAGTTGAACCCGCGATAACTGATAA
>JBAXFM010000572.1:0-1795 GCA_037139855.1 Bacteroidota bacterium | reverse complement strand
ATCAGTACAGTGTGCCTTTTCAACACATCGGGCAGCAAGTGTCGGTAATCTACGACCAGGACGTGGTTGAGGTTTACCTGGGCTTTGACCGCATCGCAGTTCATGTCAGGAGTTTCAGGCCGCGGGGGTACAGCACCCTTCTGGAACACATGCCGCCACATCATCGCAAACAGAAAGAAGTGCAAGGCTGGGACTCGGATTACTTCCTGGAAAGAGCAGAAAGAATCGGGGGGTGTGCCGTTGAAGTGATCAGGGCTGTTCTGTCTTCCAAAGCCTTTATTGAGCAATCCTACAACAGTTGCCTTGGCATTATGCGACTGGCCGACAAGGTTGGGCATCCACGCATGGAAGCAGCCTGCCGGCGTGCTTTGAAAGGGAGCAGGGTCAACTTCGGGACCATAAAGGCCATTCTTGACAAAAATCTGGATTCAATTGACCAGCCGGAAGATATCCAGTTTTCATTGCCCTTTCACGAGAACCTGAGAGGAAATCAGGCTTATCAATGACCAGGTTAACCCCATGCCCCTGGCAGCATCATGAGAATAACCTCTCACCCGCAATTGTCAACGCACACGGTTATTACCCATGATGCTGAAACTCAAAAAAAGATTGTGCATTGAGAATAACTTTTTACCCACCCGCATAAAATATCTGCCCGCAAAAAGTTATTTCCCAACACACAATCATAGACGATGACTTCTTTAATTTTTTTTTAAACAACAATGTCAATAAAAACAAAACAACAAAAACCATGAACACACAAACTACTATTGATCAACTACGCAAGTTAAAACTCACCGGAATGGCTTCAGTTTACGAGCAGACACTTTCACTGCCATCCCAGGACAAACCATGTGCGGATCTGCTCATAGCCCAGCTCTCAGAGGCCGAGCTACAATACCGGATGCAACGCAAGACCCAGTTGTATCTTCAATCAAGCAAGCTAAGATACAATGCCATTATTGAACAGGTGCATTGTAATCCATCGCGCAATCTCACATCTGAACAAATGCTCTCAATTGCCACCTGTGATTTTATTGGCAAGGCCGAGAACGTGCTCATCACCGGTGCAACCGGATGTGGGAAAAGTTACCTGGCCTGTGCCATTGGCCGACAAGCCTGCATGAAAGGGTACAAAGTGCTTTACTTTGGTTTTCAACGATTGATCGAAAAACTCGCCCAGGCTAAACTCGATGGATCTTTTGTAAAATTGCTTAACCAAATCGAAAAGACCCACTTGCTGGTCATTGACGATTTTGGCCTGCATCCGCTCGATACAAAAATACGATTGGCGTTGCTGCAAATACTTGAAGATCGATATGGTGTAAATCCAACCTTGATCACTTCACAGCTTCCGGTTAATCTCTGGCATGATTATATCGGAGAACCTACCCTGGCCGATGCAATTATGGACAGATTGTCAGGTAACACCCACCGTTTTGAACTCAAAGGAGAGTCGCTCAGAAGAAGAAAAATCGAAAATAAATTGTAAATTTGATCAGCAAATCCACCTTGGAAAAAGTGGTACACTTTCGACCGGAATAGGTGGTACACTTTCACCGGAATACACATTTTAGCATTGCTGATTGCAATGTGAGCCCATTTCAGGGTTGTTTTCGTTGTGAGTTTTGATGATTTTTCGGAGATATGCATATCGACAAACCTATGGAGATCTTGATAGTTATTCCCCTGGTCAGTGAATACGACACTGTCGGATGTGACGTTGTCCTGGAAAAGAGCATTAACCGATTCTGATTTTTGAGAATCTAAAACCTTCATTTTGAAATACCTGCAA
>JBAXFM010000571.1:0-1803 GCA_037139855.1 Bacteroidota bacterium | reverse complement strand
GACCTGGTGTTGCTCGGGTTAAATGGCGATAGTGTATACGATCCTGGCCGCCTGGAATTTGCAAATCACTTTTTCCCCGGCAAAGCACTGGGCTGGTACAAACATCTATGCGGTGAGTACCACACTGCCACGGGTTTCGGTTTGTACCTGGCCGCCAACATCCTGAAAAGACAGGTTTATCCCGAAATTCTACATTTAAACACGGCTAAACCTGAGAAACTTAAGAACATCCTGATCTATAACCATTTCAGAAATGTGAACCATTCCTTTTTATTGGTGACTCAATGACCACTGCCCTTGTTTCCATACTCAAGAACCCCTCCCCATGAAAACATTCCTCATTACCGGAATCCTCCTTGCAATCCTGCTTGGCGGTTGCAATAATGATCATTTCATAACCGACAAGGCATACCGCCAAAAGGTAGAAACTCAGTTTGAGAAACAAAAAGAGATCGCAAAAAACCGTTCAAAGCAACTCTTCGGTATTTTCGACCAGGGACTATCCACCCGGGAAACCGAAGCGATGAAATTTCTCTATGCCTACAGTTCACTGAACGACCTGGCCGATTATGATGGCAAATTCTTCCTGCAAAACGTGAGGTCCTCCTTTGCCGCCCGGGATACCTTCAGTTGGGGGAAAACTGTTCCGGAAAACATCTTCCGTCATTTTGTGCTGCCCATCAGGGTGAACAATGAAAATCTCGATTCATCCCGATGGGTATTTTTCGGCGGGTTGAAGGACCGGATCAAAAGACTTGCGATGAAAGAAGCTGTGCTGGAAGTTAACCACTGGTGTCATGAGAAGGTTACCTACCGTGGATCTGACGGACGAACCTCCTCTCCCCTCGCCTCGGTAAAAACCGCCTGGGGCCGTTGTGGCGAAGAGTCAACTTTTACGGTTGCCGCGCTGCGCTCGGTAGGTATCCCGGCCCGCCAATGCTACACCCCACGATGGGCACACAGCGACGACAACCATGCCTGGGTAGAAGTATGGGTTGACGGGAAATGGCATTTCATCGGCGCCTGCGAACCTGATGCCGGCCTCGACCTGGCCTGGTTTACTAAACCTGCCAAAAGAGCTATGCTCGTCAATACTACTGTTTTTGGCGACTACGAAGGCCCCGAGGAGATTTTGCAGAAAGATGAACTGTTTACCAAAATCAACGTACTCGAAAACTATGCCCCGGTCAAAAAAGTATTTGCAAAGGTAACCGACCTGCAGAACCAAACAATCGACAGCGCCACTGTTGAATTTCAACTCTACAATTACGCTGAATTTTACCCGCTGTTCAAAACTGCAACAGGCAAAGATGGTTTGTGCTCCTTTAAAACCGGATATGGCGATCTGCTGGTTTGGGCAGCAAAGGACGGAAAATACGGATTCAGTAAGCTTGACGTCCGGACCACCGACACCCTCACGATCATACTGGACCATGCCCCCGGACAAGCATACGAAATTGACCTCGACCTCGTTCCGCCAGCTGAACTCGAACTAACCACCACGGTAAGCGACTCAGCTAAAAAGAATAACAGCGAACGGCTCACCTTTGAAGACGGCCTCCGATCGGGTTACGAAGCCACCTTTATCGATTCGGCCAAATGCAACCGTTTCGCACGGCTGGTTTCCCTCAATCCCGATTCCCTCTGGAATTTCATGCATAAGAGCCGCGGAAACTGGCGTGAACTCACTTCCTTCATCACACAGGTCACACCGGAAAAGCATCCGCTTATCTTTCCATTGTTTGTGAACATTTCGGAAAAAGACCTGCGCGACATTGACACCATTGTCCTGCTCGACCAGGT
>JBAXFM010000570.1:0-1807 GCA_037139855.1 Bacteroidota bacterium | reverse complement strand
TAATATGATATGAAACATAATTTATTTGCTTCCAATTGCACTTCATCTCAATTATTATTTGTATCATTGTGGTCAGGTTTAACCTGACTGAGTTACTATGAGACGTAAAAACATCTCTACACAATCGAATGAACTTCTTTCCTATTTTTTTGGATTGAACCGGGTTTGTTTTGATTATGCCGAGGCTTTTAAGGTGTTTCCGCACGCGAATGAGAGCGCAGTGAAGGAACTGCTCAGCGATATGACAAAAAGAGGATTGCTAATGCGTCTGAAAGAAGGTGTGTATTATTTGATTCCATACGATCAGGATGCAGAAACCTTTATGCCCGACTGGCACCATATCGCCGGGTACCTGGCTGGTGATATTGGCCATTATGTAGGTTATTATTCGGCATTGCAAATTCACAGTCTCATCACGCAACCATCGTTGAAAGAGCAAATCGTCGTTTCAAGACAAATCAGACCGTCTTCAATCACAATCAGGCAAGTCACATTCCAGTTCATTTTTCATAATGAAGATCATTTTTTTGGCGCCCGGAAAATGTGGATTGACAATTTTACTCAAGTTCAGTGTTCCGATCTGGAGAAGACAATTATTGATTGTTTGTTCCGGCCCGAATATGCCGGAGGAATTGTTGAAATTGCAAAAGCAGTTGAAGCCTCTAAAAATAAAATAGACTTCAATAAACTTCTTGTCTACGCTACACGGTTCAAATCGCAAGCTGTTATCAAGCGCCTGGGTTTTCTTCTTGAACTGTTTGAAATCCATGCTGGTATCATAAAGGATTTACAAAGCAAAAAAACGGCCTCTTATGTACTGTTGGATCCCGGATTGCCTGGGACAGGTAAAATGAGAAGCCGATGGAGTATCAGGCAAAATATAGAATCAGAGACTATTAAAACAGCTATTTTCACATGATACGACCTGGAGAAATACAACGCATTGCCCGTGTTGCAGGAGTACGCGACCAGCAGATCGAAAAAGATTACGTTCTGTCCTGGATTTTGAATGGAATTGCACACCATGACCGGCTTTCCGGAATCATGGCATTCAAGGGTGGAACCGTCCTGAAGAAATTCTATTTTGAGGATTACAGGTTTTCCGAGGATCTCGACTTTACTTTGCTAGAAGGCAATGTAAGCAATGATCAGATATTTTCCTGGTTTAGGGAGACTTTCGAATATGTACGCAATGAAGCCAACATCCCGCTTGAAATCATTGACAACAATGAACACGAGGATGGAGGAATTAACTTTTATATCGGATATGTTGGCCCGTTAGGAGGTCTTGGCAGCAACAAAAAAGTGAAAGTTGATATTTCGAAAAGCGAAAAATTGGAATTCAAGCCTGTCAGAAAACCTTCTTTTCTCGGATATTCAGATTTGGAACCTCACGAACTTTTGTGTTATCAATTGGATGAGGTGCTCGTGGAAAAACTGAGATCAGTAATGCAGCGCATGCAGGCACGTGATTTCTATGATATCTGGTATCTCCTTGAAGAGCATGGAATGGACGTTGATTTCCTGATCAAGGAATTCTCGAATAAGTGCATCAGCAAAGGGTTGTCTGCTGATGACTTTCATTCAAAACTGGACGAACGGATTCCACAATACAAAGCCCGATGGAAGACGACCCTCAGTGAACAAATACACGATCTGCCCGATTTTGAAAAAGTAGAACGGGAAGTAACGCGGCATTTGAAAAAACTGCAAACAAAGTAAGGCTGGGTCCTCCAAGCCTGTTAAACCTCGAAATTCCCGCAAAATTACCTGCGAAAAATCCGCTTCGCTGTAAAACTGTCAAGGG
>JBAXFM010000569.1:0-1809 GCA_037139855.1 Bacteroidota bacterium | reverse complement strand
CCGATACATTGGTATTTTCCTATGTGGGGATGCAAACCCAGATGATTCCTGTGAAAACACAGAAATTCATCAGTGTCATCCTGGTTCCCTCTGCCGCAAACCTCGGAGAGATGGTGGTTGTCGGGTATTCATCATCAAGCAAAAAACTGATATCCAGCTCACTCGGTGTCATTAACGAAGAGCAGATCCAGTCAATCCCCATCAAAACCATAGACAACATGATGCAGGGGCAATCGGCCGGGATCTATGTCAATCAGAATTCCGGAACACCTGGCGGAGCCATGACGGTAAGAATCCGCGGTAACGGTTCCATCAATGCCGGCAGTGAGCCTCTGTTCATTGTAGACGGAATTCCGATCAACCAGGACAAGAACCAGCAAATCGGATTTGGCGGACAGCAGATAAGTACGCTAAGCGACTTGGGACCAAACGAAATCGAATCCATGACTATCCTTAAGGACGCCAGTGCCACAGCCATTTACGGAGCAAGGGCCTCGAACGGGGTTGTTTTAATCACTACTAAAAAAGGTTCGCTTGGTACTTCCAGAACTTCCGTTGATTTCAACATGAGCCTGGGATGGCAGGAAATGCCGGAAGAGCGTAAACTGAAGATGCTGAATGCACAGCAGTATGCAGAATATAAAGGACTTACGGTGAGTGATTCTATCAATACCAACTGGGTCAATGAAATAACGCACAAAGCGCCCATGATGAATTATGAGTTATCCATATCCGGAGGAGGTGATAAAACAAAGTTTTTTCTGTCAGGGGCATATTATAAGCAGGATGGGGTGATCATCGGTACTTCATACGAAAGGTTAAACGGTCGTTTGAACCTGGAACATAAATTGTCAAAAGGATTTACAGTGGGCGCCAATGTGGCCGTAAGCAGTTCGAAAAACAAACGGATGGAAGGAGATGATACCCTGAACGGCCCCTTGCCGAATGCTATCTCTGAGCCGGCCATTTACCCTGTTTACAACAGCAGCGGCGGATATGACGAATCGGGTCCTTATGCAAATCCCGTTGCGATTGCAAACAATGCGATCAATACTGATTTCACCTTACGCACCATCGGTAATGCCTTCCTGAATGTTACCATCCTGAAAGGTCTCAATTTCAATACAAAATGGGGATTTGACGCCTATTCATACCGGGAACATAGTTACGACCCTATTTCCACCCGCAGGGGGGCAAGGTACAACGGAGTTGGTTTGGATGCTACAGCCAATGTGGCCAACATCGTGAGCAACAATGTACTTTCTTACACCACGATGATTAAAGAAAAACACAATATTGATGCATTGATCGGTTACAGCTTTGAGAAATACACCAACAGCGGTTCTTATATTGATGCCGTTGATTTTCCGGATGAACGGTTGGAATACATCATTTCTGCGGGTGTCATCCGCAGTGCGAGGGCTGAAAAATTTGACCGGGGCTTAAATTCATTCTTCGGACAGTTCAAATATAACTTAAGCAACAAGTATATTGTAACGCTTACAGGCCGTGCCGATGGCTCGTCAAAATTCGGAGAAAATCATAAATACGGGTATTTCCCGGCCGGATCCGTGGCCTGGAGAATTTCAGAGGAAAATTTCATGAAAAATGTCAGGTTTATCAATGAACTTAAACTTCGCGGTAGTCTCGGCCTGACAGGAAATGACGGCATTCCCGATTTTCAGTCACTGGGACTTTATAGCGGAAGACAAAATTACAACCAGCAATCCGGAATTGCTCCCTTGCAGCTCCCAAATCCTGATCTCAGGTGGGAAACAACCAGGCAGACAGACATCGGGCTCGACGTGT
>JBAXFM010000568.1:0-1831 GCA_037139855.1 Bacteroidota bacterium | reverse complement strand
TTAGTCTTAATAAGTACGAAAGAAGGATGATTTTATTATACAATGGCTGCAACCGGCTCCGGGGGCAGAATCGGAAACCCCATCCACTTTTCGCCGGAAGCTACTGTAAGATTTGTGAGGTTATCTTCGTTTGATGGCGCTTTTTTTTAATAATCTGGCTGAATGGTGAACGGTTAGTACAATAACTTGTGTTTGATGTACTCTTTTATAAATCACTCGATAACTGCCGACAATTAATTCCCTGATGGAATCGTCATTAATTTCAGGAACTTTCCTGCCAATGAATGGATTAGCTTCTATAAAATAAGCAGATCCAAGGAGCTTTTCAAGCGTAATTCCAGCATACTGGAAAGAGTCTCTGGAAATATAATCTGCGATTTCCTTTAAATCGGTTAAAGCCCTGTTTGTCCAGACTATTTTAACCATTGTTCTAGTTTTTTCCTGACCTCCCCTGTAGTATGAACATTTCCGTCTTTAACATCCTGAAGCCCCTGTTCCACTTTATCAAGAATGATGAGTCGTTCAACAATTTCCTCAATTGAAAAACTGTCATCCGGAAGATTATCAATCGTTTTCCTGATTTTTTCTTTTGTCAGCATTGTTCGTTTTTTTTCAAAGGTACGACAGTTTAAGAAAAAATGAAGCGGTTTTCATTTCAACCCTAAAATCGCCGTCTATTTTTCATATGGGAGATTTTAACAAGGGTGACACGTGACCGAAGGTATCAATCCTGGTGAAGCTGCTCCCTGCCCCCGCTTAGGGGAGTCAATGTGTCCTGGTGAAGGCGCTCCCTTCCCCCGCTTGGGGGAAGGGTCAGGGGATGGGGGCTGTTATCAGGGGATGGAGGCCGATTGAAAAATTATTGTAATTTTGACACCTGATTCCCGGAAGCAATTTTTACCCTGATTTGACATTTGATTTTGCATTTTGACATTTGACTTATGAAAAAGATCCTCGGCATGGGCAATGCCCTTGTAGACATTATGATCCCGATAGAAAGCGACAACATTCTTGAACTTTTGGCCTTGCCCAAAGGAAGCATGCAGCTGGTTGATATCGAACGCAGCAATATAGTTCTTTCAGCGCTGAAGGACTATCAGCAAAGCCTGTCAGCAGGAGGATCTGCCGCCAATACCATTCACGGACTGGCCATGCTGGGGGCAAAAACAGGGTACATTGGTGTTGTAGGCGAAGACGAACTCGGTGGGTTCTTCGTACGCGACCTCATCAAGGCGGGTGTTGATCCGCACATGATCCACAGCAACCGGGAAACCGGCCGGGCCGTTGCTTTGGTAACACCTGACTCCGAACGAACCTTTGCAACATTCCTTGGTGCAGCCATCGAACTTTCAGCCGAACATCTTGAACCCCAAAATCGTAAATCCGAAATCGTAAATCCGAACCGGAGCGAAGCGGAGCTCGGCGGAGCCAAATCCAGCATTTTCAGCGGTTACTCCTATTTCCATATCGAAGGTTATCTGGTTCAGAATCATGAATTGATACGCCGGGCTGTCGAGCTTGCGCAGGAACACGGGCTGCTGGTATCGCTTGATATGGCAAGCTACAATGTAGTGGAGGCCAACAGGGATTTTCTGTTATCGATCATTACCGAATATGTGGATATTGTTTTTGCCAATGAAGATGAGGCAAGGGCTCTTACCGGGTTTGAACCTGAAGAAGCCTTGCTGGAATTGAGCAAAATTACAGAGATAGCCATCGTTAAAACCGGAAGCAGCGGCTCAATGATCAAATCGGGCCATGATATTTATAACATCGGCGTGATTGATGTAAACCCCATCGATACCACCGGCGCCGGCGACCTGTATGCCTC
>JBAXFM010000567.1:0-1842 GCA_037139855.1 Bacteroidota bacterium | reverse complement strand
ACAATGCCATTTCAAAAGAGGTGACAATTTTGAAGGGTGATAACAAAGTTGATTTTACATTAACCGAAAGTGTTATCAATCTTAACGCTGTTGATGTGACAGCGCTAAAAAGCAAAACTACACTGGCTATGCAGACACCCATGGCCATTACTGTTTTCTCTGGTAAAACCATTGAAAAGATGGATTACTATTCGATCAGCGATTTTATTCAGCAATCGCCCGGCGTCACTACAACTCAGCTTGACGAGGCTTACATGAATGTTCAAATACGCGGTATCTCGAGCATGGCGGGAGGCAGCGCGGCAGGTTATTATCTTGACGACGTTCCTTTTTCCTTTATTAACAGTCCGTTGGTGCCGGATGTAAATCCCTACGACCTGGACCGCATAGAAATATTACGCGGACCGCAAGGTACATTATACGGCAACGGCGCTATGTCTGGAGTAGTCCGTATTTTGACTGATAATGCAAATCTTTCGAAATTTGGATTTAAAGTTGACCTTGCAGCTGCGGCCACGCTGCACGGTGGACCCGACTATGAAGGCCAGGGAGAGCTGAATGTACCTATTGTTAAAGAAAAACTTGGTATCCGGTTGACAGGCGGATACTTGGAAAGAGGCGGCTTTTTAACCAACAATATGTTGAACAGGTCTGAAGTTAATCAGGCTAAATTATATTACTTCAGGGGTAAAATAAATTATCAGGCAACAAAACGGCTGAGTATCCGGGCATCATACTGGACACAGAACAATAATGTGGGGACCCTTTCCCTTGCCGATGATAATTTTGATCGTTCGAATCCTTTTGAAGATGAAGCAAATAAAAATAATTTTAATCTTTATAATTTAACGATAGAATACAAATTGCCAAAACTTCATTTTTACAGCGCTACCTCTTATGTTGACCTGGATGCTACCCAAAATGATGGCAGCCCTATTTTTGCACGATCGGATACACATCTCGGACAAACTGCCTTTAGTGAGGAGTTTCGGATGAATTCTGTTTATAAAGGTCATTTTAACTGGCTGGCAGGATTTTATGTGTGGGATGTTAACTTCAATCAAACAACCAATATCACATATGCGCTGCCGACAGGTGGTCTGATGACAGTACCCTACCTTGAAACCACAACCACTTCACTACAATTTGCTGGTTTTGGAGAATTGTATTACAAATTCCTGCAAGACAGAATGACGGCTACAGCCGGTTTGCGTTATTTTCATGAAAAAACAGATTTGGAGGACAAAGTCCCAGCTACAGTGGACTTTCTGAACATGCTTGGCCTTTCTGCCAAAAGAGGGATGAAAACAGATCACTTTTCGCCCCGGTTTAACCTTGCTTTTAATATCACCCCAAAATCAATGCTCTATCTGACCGCCTCAAATGGATTCCGGAGTGGGTTTGTACAGAGCGGTGCCTTTTATGCCTCAGCAGTAGCCTTTGGAAAGCCTGCACCTGAATCAGTGGGTAATGAAAATCTGTGGAGTTATGAGCTGGGTACAAAGGTGACAACAGGCCGTGACCGTTTTACAATTGAAGCTGCAGTCTATTATAATGACTGGAAAGGTTTAATCCAAACAACATCAGAGCTTATAATTGTTGACAGCACCATAACTCCGATCATCTATTATATCAATGCTGGTAACGCATCTGCTCTTGGCCTGGATATGAACGCACAATATTCATTTCCTTTCGGGTTATCCCTTGGCCTGGGTGGAAATGTAAACAAATCACAGTATGATGAAGATACACCCGCCTCAATCGGTGCTAAAAAAGGTGACCGAATCAGTTTTGTGCCTTTATATACCCTGTCGGCTTCCGTGAATTTTGTACATAAAATTT
>JBAXFM010000566.1:0-1848 GCA_037139855.1 Bacteroidota bacterium | reverse complement strand
AACGCTTGACAAACTGGCGGCCAACGGGATTACCTATACCCAGTGGCATACCTGCGCACTCTGTTCTCCGACCCGTTCAACACTCCTTACCGGCAGGAATCACCAGCTTAACGGAATGGCGGCCATTACTGAAGGGGCCAACGGATTTCCTGGAGCAAGTGGCTATATTCCCGCTGAATGTGCCACCCTTGCCGATGTTTTACGTGACAATGGATGGGCCACCTTCTGGCTCGGTAAAGATCACAATGTTCCTGAACAGGATGTTGCACCCGGCGGTGAGCGAAAACAATGGCCATTACAGCTGGGCTTTGACCGTTTTTATGGCTTCCTCGGTGGCGAAACCAATCAATGGTATCCTGACCTTGTTGAAGACAACCGTTTCATCGATCCGCCGTACAGTCCTGAGCAGGGGTATCATCTTTCCAAAGATCTTGCAGACCAGGCAATCAGGATGATCGGCGACCTGAAGGCAAGCAATCCTTCCAAGCCATTTTACATGTGGTTCTGCCCCGGAGCAAACCATGCCCCTCACCAGGCTCCGGCTGAATACATTGCCAAGTATAAAGGCAAATTCGACGATGGTTATGATGCCTATCGCAAATGGGTTCTTCCCCGCATGATCGCAAAAGGAATTATGCCCAAGGGCACCACGATGACCCCCTTCAACCCCTTACCTCCCAATGTTGCAAACCCGGGCGATTTTGTTCGCCCCTGGGAAACCCTAACACCAGATGAAAAGAAATTGTTCTCCAGACTATGTGAAGTGTATGCCGGATTCTCTGAATATACTGATGCACAGGTTGGCCGGGTTGTCGACTTCCTGGAAAAAACGGGTCAACTTGATAATACCATCGTTATTTATGCTGCAGACAATGGGGCATCCGGTGAGGGTACACCAAACGGTTCTGTGAATGAAAATAAATTCTTCAACGGTTATCCCGATGCGCTTTCTGAGAATATGAAATACGTGAATGAGTTGGGGAGTCCCAATACCTACGAGCATTATCCGACCGGATGGGCTGCAGGTTTTTCAACCCCATTCCAAATGTTTAAACGTTACTCGTTTGCCGGTGGAACGGCCGACCCGCTGGTGATTTCATGGCCAAAAGGAATTAAAGCGCGTGGTGAAGTACGCAACCAGTTTCATCATTCTGTTGATATCATGCCAACCATCCTCGAAGCATGTGGTCTGGAAATGCCGAAGGAATATCACGGTGTTCCGCAATGGCCGCTTTCAGGGGTTTCGATGGCCTACACGTTCAATGCAACACCTGACGCTCCCACACAAAAGCATCGGCAGTATTTTTCCATGCTGGGAACCCGGGGCCTGTGGGAAGATGGCTGGAAGGTGGTGGCCCTTCACGCACCGCTTACCGACAAAGGAAATTTTGATAAGGACGAGTGGGAATTATATAATGTCGAGGCTGATCGCTCAGAGTCAAAGAACCTGGCTAAGGAGTATCCGGAAAAATTGAATCAACTGGTGAAAGCCTGGTATGAAGAAGCCGAAAAAAACCTGGTACTGCCACTCGACGATCATAGCCCTTTGGTGCAGTTGAACTATCCACGTCCCTCTTCAGAACCTCCCCGCAGTACCTATATGTATTATCCTCACACGGCTGCAGTTCCAGAAGGTGTGGCTGTTGATGTAAGAGGCCGTTCTTATAAAATTTTGGCCAACATCGAGATTACCGACAAGTGTTCAGGGGTCATTTTTGCCCATGGGTCCCGCTTTGGTGGTCATTCGCTGTTCATTAAGGACAAGAAGCTGTACTATGTTTATAATTTCCTCGGCATCATGCCCGAACAGCAATTTGTTTCGGGTGAACTTAAACCCGGTAAATACAC
>JBAXFM010000565.1:0-1855 GCA_037139855.1 Bacteroidota bacterium | reverse complement strand
AGGTATTAATCAACCAGTCAATCATTGATTCTTTATATTTTTATCCAAAAATAATCAACAGGAAAACACGTTTTATTCGCGTGATCCTGATTATTGGAATACATACCTGCAAAAACAAAACACCATAAAATGCGATCGTTTTTAATCTATTCTGCCTTTTGTCTGGTAATCATATCAGGTTGCAGTCAAGGCAAACACAAACTGGAAGTGAATGTTTCCGGCATCAAGCCAGAAGAAGTGAAAATTCACAGGTACGATCTTGATTTATTCAGGGTCAACCCTGAACAACTGCAACCAGGACTGGAATCCCTGAAACCGGCGTATCGATTTTTTCTTGGCACTGACCTGAGCGATCCTGCAAAACTGACCGAAATGAAGGCCTATCTTGAAAATCCCCGCAACCTGGAATTTCATGCTGCCGTGGATAGCCAGTACAAACAAATTCCGGCTTTGGAAAAGGAGCTCACCCTTGCACTTAAACATTTTCGCTATTATTATCCGGAATCTGGAATTCCCAGGGTTTACGCTTACATCTCCGGTGGTGATTATGATTTTCCCGTTCAGTTCGCCGACAGTGTATTGCTGATCGGTTTGGACAACTACCTTGGAAAAGATTTTAAACCTTATGTAGCCGATGGTTTGCCCGTTTACAGGACATCCCGGATGACTTCAGCCTATGTGGTACCTGACTGTATGAAGGTTTTAGGGAAAATCACCTATCCTGAACAGTTTCCGGGCAATACCCTGCTCGAACAAATGCTGGATGCAGGAAAACGTTTGCTGTTTATAGATGCCATGATCCCGCAAACTGAAGACCGGTTCAAAATCGGGTATTCAAAAGAGCAATACGACTGGATCATTAAGAACGAAGCGCATGTTTGGGCAGCATTGATCGAAAACCGCATGCTTTTTACCACCGATGGAAAACTGATTCGTTCCTTTATGGCAGATGGTCCCTTCACTGCCGAGTTTTCAAAAGAAGCTCCTCCCCGGCTCGGTGAATGGCTGGGATGGCAAATTGTCAGAAAATACATGGAAAATCAGGCAAATGTAACCTTTCAGGAAGTCATGACCGAAAAGGATGCCCAAAAAATCCTCAGTAAGTCGGGATATAAACCCGAAAAGTAAGTTCCCTATAATTTCACCACCTTCAGTGTTTTCTGCCCTGAGTCCGTTCTGACGGTGATAAAATAAATCCCTCTGCTCAGTTCGGCGCCATACCGGTTCGTTCCATCCCAGAAAAAATTGGGTTTCCCCTGTGAAATAATTCCCGTAAAAATTTCTTTTACCGGTTGCATCAGGGAGTTGTAAATCATCACATCCCCGGTGGTTTCATGCGTAATACCCAGTGAAATTTTCATCCAGTTGGTAAAGGGGTTGGGCACTGCAAATATCTTTTCGGCACCATGTTCTGCCATCCCAATCATGATCATGCCTGAGTCTGCAGCAATGATGATATGCCCGGAATGGCCGGCTGTACTCACTTTTAAACTATCATAAATATTCCCTGACAATGGTCTGTCAACGACAACAAACTTCACGGTCATGGTTAAACTGTCGCTGGCAGGAATAGTAACAGGGTAGGACGGTATGTATGGAGTGGTGTACCACGGAAGGCAACTCTGACATGGTACCCCGAAGGCATCAATGTGCTGAACATCGAGAGAATAGTTGTGCGGATTATGAATCCGGAATTCCTTTCCTTCGGTAAAATCATTGCCTGTGATAAACCACAGGGTGTCGGGAGTGAGAATAAAGGAATCATCCGGAGTACCTGAATTCATGTCTTTCCGAACCGAAGAATCGGTAATCCATTGCGCCATCATGAACTGTATGCAGAACAATCCGGCAATCA
>JBAXFM010000564.1:0-1860 GCA_037139855.1 Bacteroidota bacterium | reverse complement strand
GCTGCAGGATATGATGAGCTTGATCGGGTCATTACTCCAGTTGGTGCGAGACGCGAATTGAAATTTAAATGTAAATAACAGCTTAATTTTTGTGCGGACCATACTCAAATTCGGAAGTCGTGTGTGATGAATATTAAAGAAGATTTTTTAAAAGTTGTGGACCATGTGAAGACCACAGGCCATATATATGAAACTGGCGATTTTGCTTTTTATTTTTATGGCTTAATCAAAATGATTAAGCCAAAGGTTGTTCTAGAGCTGGGTACTGGATATGGATCAACGGCATTCTTAGCTGCCCAGGCTTGTAAGGAGAATGGCCAGGGGAAAGTCATTTCATTTGATGATGGTAGTCAGTGGCAGGAAAATATTACTTACGAAAAATTTATCAATGACAAGATCAAAGAATTTAATTTAACTGATTATATTGATTTCAAAACAACGACCTTAGACCTCGATAAGTTCGAACAGATAAAACACTTGGAAGAGGTTAATGTTGTATTTAATGACATCAATGCTCAACCTAGATATTTTTTTTCGATGTTAAACTTTCTTCTGCCAAGAGTTAACAAGGAAGCTTATTTTTTTATTGATAGGGGTGCAACATTTTGGCCTAGTTTTTGCGCTATTGAGTTAACTTTAGAAAAGTTGAACTATGGAAAGATCCCCCGCTCTCTATATCACTTCATTGATGATAAAGAAAAATTCGAACAGTTAATCAAAAAATATAAATTTTCAGTTCAGTATGTTCGTAAGGCTTCTAAATCAGATCAGGATAGCTTCGCGATAATAAAAATTGAAGAGTATGATATTCAGGTAGCTTAGGCCGTTTAGACTAATCATGACAATTAAAATTATTGATGATGTTATTCCAATTGCAGTCCAAGACGAGATTGAAAGAAATGTTCTAGATCCTCGTTTCCCTTGGTGCTACATCAAATCGTCTGACCTTGGTAATCTGGCAAGTCTGAATTATTTATTGCAGAAAAGGGCTGATTTCCAATCAGAAGCCATTATTGATCCAGGGCAGTTTTATCACAATATTTTAGTCGATCAAAAGCCGGGTCATTTTTTTCAATGGTTTACGCCTATTCTGGATGCAATAAGTTTTGAAGGAATGCGTGTGCTTCGGATGAAAATGAACTTTAACTTTCCGCATGTTGGTTCTACTGATTTGATGCATGGAATTCCGCATGTTGATTTGCCTAATGAGCGTAAATATACAACGGGTGTTTATTATGTTACTGACGCTGATGGCGATACTATTTTGTTCGATCAGCAACAGGGTTACACAGGCAAGTTAACAATAAAACAGAGGGTAAGTCCCAAAAAAGGAAGATTGGTCCTGTTTGATGGGAACACGCTTCATGCCGCATGCCCTCCAACAAGTAACAGCCCAAGGGTACTAGTAAATATTAATATCAGCTAGTAGCGCTAAGTTCTGCAGCAATTTTTTTGACAACATCACGCCATTCGCCATTCGTAGTTTGTCTAAAAAGCTTGGCTGACGGATACCATGGGCTATCTGTTCTATTAAGCATCCAACGCCAATCGGGATTTGAAGGTAGCATTATCCATACTTTCTTATTAAGAGATCCGGCAAGATGTGCAACAGAAGTATCAACGCTAATAATCAAATCTAGACTATCAATAAGTGCTGCTGTATCAGAGAAATTTTTGAGTTTTTCTGTATGAGTTTTAATAGGGTGTTGCTTGAGAATTTCTAAATCATGAATTCTGTATTCTTTTTGAATCGAGTGAAATTCAAAAGGTAATGTCAATATTGGCGATAACTCTTCCAAGCTTAAGCTACGATTATGATCATTTTGGTGTTCTGATGACCCTGACCATACCAACCCTATT
>JBAXFM010000563.1:0-1864 GCA_037139855.1 Bacteroidota bacterium | reverse complement strand
GGAAAAATCCTCAACGTGGAAAAAGCCATGGCTTATAAAATCTTCGACAGTGAGGAAATCAAGAATATCTTTACGGCCCTGGGAGTAACCATTGGCACCGAAGAAGACAGCAAGGCACTAAATCTGTCTAAATTACGTTATCATAAAATAGTGATCATGACGGATGCCGATGTGGATGGCAGCCATATAGCAACTTTGATTCTGACGTTCTTTTTCCGTTACATGAAGGAGTTGATCGAAAACGGGCATGTTTATATTGCCACGCCTCCCCTTTACCTTATCAAAAGAGGAACGACCCAACGGTATTGCTGGACCGAAGAAGAGCGCCAGCAGATTGTAGCCGAACTCAGCAATGGCAAAGAAACAGGGGTACACATTCAACGGTACAAAGGTCTCGGTGAAATGAATGCGGAACAACTCTGGAGCACGACCATGAACCCGGAATTCAGGACATTGCGGCAGGTGGCCATTGAAAACGGGACAGAGGCCGATCGGATTTTCTCCATGCTGATGGGCGATGACGTACCACCCAGAAGAGAGTTCATCGAAAAAAATGCAAAATATGCCAACATCGATGTTTAATCATTGTTGGCTTAACCAAAAGCAACATGACCCGAAAAAAGTACATTTATCTGATCGCATCGGTTCTAATCCTTGTGATCATTGCCTTCTTTTTCTTTGGTAAAAACAACAAAGGCCAACAGATAACTGCTGTAGTTAAAAAGGGCAATTTCCCGATAGAAGTGACCACTACCGGGGAATTGGTTGCCAAAAGTTCCGAGAAAATATACGGACCATCAGGACTCAGACAGGTACAGATCTGGCAGGTAAAAATTCAGGATATCATCCCCGACGGAACCGTGGTTGATTCGGGTCAATATGTTGCAACACTCGATCGCACCGAAATTTCCAATAAAATCAAGGACGAAGAGACCAACCTTGAAAAACTGGAAAGTCAGATGACCAAAACGCGTCTCGATACTTCATTGGAATTAAGAAGCGCCCGCGATGAATTGATCAATCTGAAATACGCTCTCGAAGAGAAAAAAATCACCCTGGAACAATCCAAATACGAACCCCCGGCAACCATCCGCCAGGTTGAAATAGAACTGGAAAAGTCGCAGCGCACGCTTGAACAGGCTGAAAAGAACTATAAACTCCGTTACCAGAAGGCCGTGGCCAACATGCAGGAAGTAGCTGCATCCTACAACCAGGCTCAGCGCAAACTCCAGCAAATGACCGATGTACTCAAACAGTTCACGGTCCAGGCCCCGAAAGCCGGGATGGTGATCTACAAACGCAACTGGGATGGCAACAAAATGGGGATCGGCGCAACCATGAATGCCTGGGAAAACATCGTTGCAGAACTTCCCGACCTGTCGGAAATGATTTCAAAAACATACATCAATGAAATAGATATCAGCAAAGTCAAAGTTGGTCAGCAGGTACAACTTGGTATTGATGCATTCCCTGAAAAAAAATTCACGGGTAAAGTCATCGAAGTGGCCAACATCGGCGAACAACTTCAAAGCAGCAATGCCAAGGTGTACGAAGTCAGAATCGTTGTGAACGAATTTGACTCAATCCTCCGCCCGGCCATGACCACGAAAAATAAAATCCTGACCAGCATTGTTGACAGTGTTCTCTTTATCCCCATTGAAGCGATCTTCAACAACGACTCTGTTACTTTTGTTTATAAAAAAGACGGCGGTTCGGCAACCAGGCAACAAGTTATTGTTGGACAATCAAATGAAAACGAGATAATCATCAAGGCCGGACTCAATGTTCATGATGAAGTGTTGCTCGTGCCACCCGAAAAAGCAGATAAAATCAGCCTTGATTTACTGCCAAAGGAAACCATTGC
>JBAXFM010000562.1:0-1867 GCA_037139855.1 Bacteroidota bacterium | reverse complement strand
ATTAGTACTGCTTAATAAGAAATGGAAGCGAGGGAAAGATGAGGGATTTGACATAGGTTCAAAATCCGGTTTTTTTAAGACAAAAAAACAATTGGAAAAACCCAATCCGGAAGATCCACCATTGAATATCATGTTATATACGTACGACACTTCTGATGTGCTATATGTACAACCAGTAAAGTCTCTGGAACTGAATGATGAAGGGGTAATAACATTGCAATATGCACTGGAAAAAGCCATTGAAAAGGTATATGAAATCGAACCAGTGGAGATAGATGCCAGGTTAATGGGAAGCAATGAAAACAAGAACATCATGTTGTATGAATCTGCTGAAGGCAGCATCGGGGTTCTTAAAGATATTGCCAGGAATCCCGTGAGGTTGAAAGAACTCTTTTTAAAGGCATATGAAATCTGTGGTTATGACTTCTCTACGAAGGAAGACCTTTATCCCATGCGGCCTAAGGCAAGCTATGACGACTTACTTTCGTATTACAACCAGGCTGACCATGGCACTATCAATCGGCACTCCGTAATTAAAGCTTTGGAATTGCTGATCTCTTCAAATCCCGATGATACTATTGGTGGCAGTTATGAAGAAAAGTACGAGCAATTAAAAAATGGATTGCACCATCGTAGTCTCGGAGAAAAGAAACTGTTGGATTATCTTTTTGAATATGGGTATAGGCTGCCTGATTATACAAATTACAATATGGAGCAGTTTTATGTTCAACCAGATTTTGTTTATGAAAAGGAAAAGGCATTAATATTCGTGGATGGAGGAATTCATAATCAGTCAGTTATAAAAGCGGATGATGACAAGAAAAGAAAAACACTTGAATTAGCTGGTTTTGATGTATTAGTTTGGGATGACACTTCAGAAACGGTTGATTCCTTTGTTTCCCGCCGGCAGGATATTTTCAGAAAAGTAAGATGACAATGCAAGTCGATAGCAAATTAAAGAAACCAGGTAAACTCGTCAAATTCAGGGGTAGAAAATGTGTAGTTCAGCCATCTTCAGATCCGGATATTATCATGCTAAAACCGCTTGGTGGTTCTGACGATGAAATGATCACCGTGTTCGAACCGGTATTACAGCATTTTGATAAAATAGAGGATGACCAGTTTGAACTACCAGTTATTTCAGACTTGGATAGCTTCCTCACTGCAAAACTTCTTTACGATGCGGCACGACTTTCATTTCGCCAGGTCAGCGGTCCGTTCCGTTGCATGGGAAAATTGTCGTTTCGCCCCCGGTCATACCAGTTAGTACCACTCATAATGGCGCTGAAGCAATCCGTCACTCGCATTTTAATTGCAGATGACGTGGGTGTTGGTAAAACCATCGAGGCACTCCTGATTTTAAGGGAACTTATTGAAAGAGGTACTGTCAAATCCTTTGCAGTTCTTTGTCCGCCTCATTTGTGCGAACAATGGCAGCGGGAACTTGCTGACAAGTTGGATATTGAAGCCGTTATCATCCGGTCAAGTACTGCTGCCGGGTTAGAACGAAAAATTGTTGGCGATTACACCTTGAATGCCTTCAATTACTATCCTTACCAGGTTGTCTCAATTGATTATGTAAAAAAAGGTTCCAAGAAAATGCCGGCATTTCTCAAGGATATACCGGATTTGGTTATTGTAGATGAAGCGCATACCTGCACGAAGAACCTTGATTTCAAAAAAGCAAGCCAAAGCCAGCTACGGTATGAATTGCTTGAAGAGGTCAGAAAAAACGACCAACAACATTTGATTTTGCTTACCGCCACGCCACATAGTGGCAAAGATGGCGAGTTCAAATCCTTGTTGGGTTTGGTAGACACCGAATTCGAAAACTTCGATTTCACTAATCTGGTCTTAAGTGAGAAAC
>JBAXFM010000561.1:0-1877 GCA_037139855.1 Bacteroidota bacterium | reverse complement strand
GTTTGCCGGGACAGCATTACAAGTCAGAGTGTAAATATTGTTTTAACATCAACAGGCAGACCTAGCCTCGAAAACCTTCTCAAATTATATCCAAACCCTTCAACAGGTATTGTGACGATTGACGTTGATAATCCGGATATGCAGGATTTAAAAATTGAAATAAATGATATCGCAGGCCGGCACATTTATTCCAGAGACATTAACACAATGAAGTTTATAGAAAAGGTAGATCTTGGCGCCTTTGCCAGTGGATTTTATATGGTTAAACTAAGCACCGGGAGCATAACCAAAATATCCAAATTGGTTTTGATTGATTAAAACTACGCAAAATCATGATACAATCTAATAAGATACAAATGATAAGGCACACCTTGTTGACTGTTTTATTCCTTATTTTTTCGGCAGGTGCCAGCGTGTTTTCGCAAACGATCACCAGCGCGCCGGCAGGAGGAAACTGGAATTCGACTGCAACCTGGATTGGCGGGGTTATTCCCGGACCAGGCAATGATGTGGTGATTGCCAGTGGTGGTAACAATGTTACCGTAACTGTTGCGGCTGGTTGTGCAAACCTCACTATTGGCAGTGGTTCCACCAGAGGCAGGTTATATCATAATTCGGGGACTGAACTTACCGTAAATGGTACCGTTACAATGACCCAGGGGACAGGATTTGAAAACAGGTGGAGGATCAATGCAGGCTCAGCAACAGTCGCAGGGCTCATTTCGTTTCCAGGGTCAAGTACGAATACTTCAAATACTGCCGCTATCACCATTACTTCCGGGGTTTTAAATGCAAATGGAGGAATTTCATTCACTTCCTCTGCAGCAATTACAAAAATTATTGACATGTCGGGTGGTACAGGAACCTTGAATTTAAAGGGAGCACTTACAACACCTGCAACCTCTTCCACACTCACCACCTTAACTACCGGGAGTATATTCAACTACACGGACGTCAATCCGCAAACCATCTTTTTCTTCTCCTCCGGCACTTACGAAAACCTGTATATTAACAATACCAGTGCATCCGGTGCAACAATCAGTGCAGCCATTACAGCTGCAAATGTTACGGGGAATATTGTGGTTGGGAATATAAATACCGGCAGTTTTTTTTCTACGGGCAATTTCAACATTGGAATGACTTCATCCAAAACCTTAACGGTATCTGCAAATTCAACCATGGATGCCGGAACAAGCATCATTTCCTTTCCTGCAACTCCGGGTTCAGCAACCATCAATGGTACATTTAAAACCGCCAATACCAACGGATTTTCCGGTGCGACTACCACCGCGATCAATTCAAACAATAACCCGGCCATCACCCTGGGTACAACCTCAACAATAGAATTCAATGCAGCCGGAACCCAGAAAGTAACCAACCGGACTTACGCCGGGAATGTTGTGTTAACGGGCGCGACAAAAACCATCGGAACTGCTGTTTCACAAACAGTTACTATTGGAAAGAATTTCACAATCAACGGTGGCGCCACCTATGAAGGGTCTACCTATGACCCTGTTTTATCTGTCGGAGGGAATTTCTCAAACAGTGGAATTTTCGTACAGGGAGTCAGTCTGGTTTCCTTTAATGGTGCCACGATACAAAATATAATGGGGTCAACCGCAACGACATTTTCAAATGGTGTTACATTAAGCAACCCCGCCGGACTCAGCATAACCACTTCCCCGACTATCCTTGGCACATTAACATTTGCCAGCGGTAAAATTACTACAGGGACAAACAAGGTGATTCTTGGGGTTTCTGCAACTGCCATAGGTGCAGGAGCCGGGAAATATGTCTTTGGAAACCTTGAGATGTATATTCCCAATACAGTGGCGCCCTCAGTGAATTTTTTCGTCGGAGATGCTGCAAATTACACC
>JBAXFM010000560.1:0-1889 GCA_037139855.1 Bacteroidota bacterium | reverse complement strand
ATATTATCGCATGTTTTTAATATTATTTTTAAAGTCTAAAAGTAGAATTAATTAAAAAAAAATATCTGTTTTCATGACAAAAATGGTCTTTTCGGTAGTAACTTTGATGAAATTTCATCACCATGAAAAGATTAATTTTTGCCGTTTTGGCCATGGCCACGGCTTTATTTGCATGGGGCCAGGGTTATCATCCGCTTGTTGAAACAGGTAAAGTGTGGAGCACGATCCATAACTATTACCCGGGGCTGACCCCTTATTCTGATTTTGTTAAATTCCAGGGAGACACAACCATCAACGGCCTTGCTTACAAAAAGGTATGGAGAAGTACCGACGCACTGCAGGCTACCTGGAATTCCGACGGATTTATCAGGGAAGACAACAGTAGGCATGTGTATTACATGAACTGGGCCGGTGGGCCGGCCAACAACCTTCTCTATGATTTCAGCGCCCAGGCTGGCGATACGGTAAACCTGTTCTACGATCCCATGGGGATCTTTTTCATCGTTGATTCAGTGGATAACACGACCCTGCTGACCGGGGAAACCCGGTTGCGGCTCTTCCTGTCGGCATACATAGGCGGTGGGTTCCTGCTCGGCCATGACACTTGGGTCGAAGGAATGGGCAGTCTTTACGGCGTCCTCCAGAGCGGCTCGTGTGCCCTGGTCGGCGACAGCCCTGCCCTGCTCTGCTTCCATGAAAACGATACACTAAAGTACTTCCTGAATAATTTTTCCACCTGTTTTGTCACCACGGGAACGGGAGAACACCAGGCAAACGGGGTTTCCATCCGGATTTTTCCCAACCCGACAACCGGGAAGCTTTCTATCAGGGTGTATGATCCAGCAGCATTGCCGCTGAAGGTTATTTTCTACGACCCTGCCGGAAAAAAGATTCTTGAAAAAGCGCTGGTAAAGGAGATTTCGGAGGTCGACCTGGCCGGTCATCCTTCTTCCGCAGAGGCGTTTTACACTATTTCAGGTAGCTGTGGGGTGGTTTCCACGGGTAAATTTATCTTCATCAAGGAATAGCCGGACCGGGGATTCAGCGCAGGATGACACATTCCCATGCTGCTGTTTGCTTTTTCACAATCAATGATTTATATTTGCCGTATCAATGACCGTTAAAGCCATGAGAAACTTTTTCGTGTTCTGCATTGCTTTCCTATGTGTGGTGGCCGCATCCTTTGCCCAGGTAGGCATCAAGGCCGACAACAGCGCTCCCGATAATTCCGCCATGCTCGATGTACAATCAACGACAAAAGGGATGCTGATTCCCCGGATGACAAGCGCTCTTCGCATGGCCATTGGCAGCCCGGTGGATGGATTAATGGTTTACCAGACCGATGGTGTAAGCGGTGTTTATTACTACAACGGCAGCCTGTGGCAGCGTATTGGTGAACCCGATGGATCTGAAACCAAAGTTACGGCCGGAGCCAATGTTACAGTTACCGGCACAGGCACACTTGCTAGCCCATACGTAGTAAATTCACATGTGTATTCCGTTGGAGAACTTTTGGGTGGTGGAATTGTGTTCTGGATTGACCATACCGGGCAGCATGGGTTTATTGTTAGTCTGACCAATATCAGCCAATCTTCGACCTGGAGCAATATCGCCAATATGCGTATTGGAATGACAGCGCAAAGTACCTGGAACGGACAGGGCAATGCTACAGCCATTATGGCGCAATCCGGCCATGTTACCAGCGCAGCAAAATTGTGTGACGAGTATTCAAATGCCGATTATGGGACCGGCATTTACACCGACTGGTATTTGCCTGCCATTGACCAGCTCAGTCTTGCCTACGATGCCCGATATACTTTTAACAGGCATATTGAAGGGGTGTCCGGCGCCAACATTATTTCAGATACCTATTACTGGTCGTCAACGGA
>JBAXFM010000559.1:0-1912 GCA_037139855.1 Bacteroidota bacterium | reverse complement strand
GACGCAGTAAATCGCAGGAATATATGCCGTGAAACGAACTTTTCGACCACCATCAATATTTCCTGGGAAACCTGCTTGTCCCCGAAAGTTCCGGTTGGTGGCATTGGGGCTGTATTCAGGTAGTTTGCCATGACGAATACATACTGTGTTGTAATCCTCCAACGGTTCGGGATAACCTGTAACTGGAAACGGTTTACTTCCATATTCGTATTAAACAAGACATTTTTTGTAAGAACCCCCTGGACCCAGGTAAAAATATCGTCACCGGAATACAGGAAGTCCCACCGTTCAAGGGTGGTTGTTTTTGGATTGTCGCCGGAAAGGAGGGAATACCGGTAACTGATGGTCGGTTTGAGCTTGGTGTCTCCAAATGACCATCCGCCTTCTACTGCAAGACCATAAGCAAGCAAAGGAACCCTGTTGTTTATTTCCAGGCCTCCTTCTGCCTTTGCAAAGAAAAATGATTGGTTTGGACGAGGCATCCATTGAAAACGGAGATTCATTGCATTTGTCCCTTCTCTTGTAGTTTGAGTATAGTCGGGGAAGAAGTATGGAAATTTGGACCTGAACGCATTAAGGTAGGTAAACCCGCCGCTCAATCCGCTCGGTCTGTTGTATTCCACATTGAACCCTGCCACCTGGGTATGACTTTCATTGGCATAATATTCATTGGGTTGAATGTAAAACCCTTCCAGCTTCCAATTGTCATAGGCAATTTTCACCAACCCGACCATTCTGCCTGAAAACCGTGGCCATGCGTTCATACCTCCCCATGTACCGCCATTACCACCTATCTGGCAAATTAGCATCCCGGTTCCTATTCTGTACGGTTGTTTCCCGAAAGAAAGGTTATACCTGAACAGGTGCCCGTTTTTCATCGTTATCGCACCAACAATCCCGGCGTATGCTTCCTCTATCTGTAAAGAAAAAGCGTTGCTAATGGCATTGTAGAGTTCCCGCCCCAGGGTTGTAACGCCAAGCGCATTGACAGAGGCATAGGCATACATCGGGTTTTTCCACCGTGTCACCTTCATAATACCTGAAACTCCTGCCATCAGACAGGCTTCAAAGTCAAAAGCAGGGGCCACACCGGGGGGATCCTTACCGAATGGGTTGTACTGGGTAAAAGCCTTGCCATTGCCCCACCAAGTATTTGAGATTAAGGTGGGCATCATCGTTCCTCCAAGATTTATCTTGAACATACTGTTTTTATCCTGGTACAGTAGTGGAAAATCTTCCGTATTTCCTGAAACAAATAAACCCTGCTTCGTTGTTGCGGTGGTTCCTTTTACAGAAAGCCTGACTTTAAGAACCAGAATTACGCTATTGCTTGCACTTAAATCACCATTCCATGTAATTTTACCTACTTCAGGGATAGCCATGGCTCTACGGACTGCCATATCTACTTCAAAAGGAGAAATAGTAGAGTTGGGATAAATATTCACCGCCCTGATAATTTTCTGGATTAGTGAAACCTCAATGTCTTTATCCGGAACAAGTGAATCCCAGGTCACATTAACCTGTGAAATGGTCATGGATTGGTCCGGTCTGAGGGCTCCAGCGCTGGGTGCGCCACCTTGTGGAAACGAACTTTTTCCCAAGGAAATTAAAAAGAAAAGGGTCAGGATTAACCCAACCCTTCCACGAATACGATATACCATATTCAATATATTAAAGTACGAGTAAGAATTAGTGATCAGTCTTTTCCCGGCATTTTGCTTTTGTAGCTTCCGCCTCCGTCAATACGAAGGTCGATCCCGGTGATCCACTCGGCAGCGTCGCTCATCAGGAACATCATGCCGTACGCAATTTCAATAGGATTGCCACGACGTTTCATTACAAACATATCGGACAGAGCTTTAAGCATTTCAGGTGTGTAACCGGCAGCCAGTGTTGATTCGCCATTATCAAC
>JBAXFM010000558.1:0-1943 GCA_037139855.1 Bacteroidota bacterium | reverse complement strand
CAGTGTTACCCAGGATAAACCTGAAACTTGCGGCAACGATGGATATGCATCAGCTTTGGCAGATGGTGGGGCAGGATCATTTACCTATTTATGGAATACCGGACAATCCTTACAAACTATCGGCCCCCTGTCGGCCGGCACCTATACAGTAACTGTAAGCGATATCAATGGTTGTTCTAAAACAGCAAGCGGTAGAGTTTATGCAATGGGCCATGGACCTGTTACAACAATTCCTTCGCAGTTAGTTTGTCATGAAATTACGACCGTTGATTTTCCCTTAAAAGTTTCTTTCTTTAACAAAGTGGGTGGTTTTAATTTTCATTTGAGATATGATTCACTAAAACTTTCTGCACCAACTATGGTAGCCGGTTCTCTGAATCCGGCGTTTGCAGACTGGAACAGAAATCCTGATTCTATAATGACTGTACCGATCCATGGTTTAATCATAATTGGCGATGATGGTCCACGCTCGAATTTGGTAAGTTTGCCTGATGGATCCACCATATTTATTTTAAGGTTCAATATTCTAAGCGGCACCACCACTTCTACGATAACTTTTGATGACGGGCCTTTAGGAGGTTATTGCGAATATATTGGTTACACCCCCGATGGAGTTCCTTATCCATTCTGTGACAAGCCGCTTGACCAATATTATATCCCCGGTGTCGTTACAGTGAATCCATTGCTCACCGCTGTGATCAGTGCACATTCAAATGTTCTGTGCAACGGCGGAAATACTGGAAGCGCTACGGTTTCAGCAGGTGGCGGCACATCTGGTTATAAATACTTGTGGAATAATACCCAGACAACTCCAACAGCAATAAATCTTACCGCAGGCACTTATACTGTGACCGTAACCGATGCCAACACTTGTACCGCCACGGCGACTGTTTCAATTACCCAGCCATCTGTCCTCACGGCAGTCATCAGTAATCAAGTTGACGTATTATGTCATGGCAATACAACAGGTTCTGCTACGGTGAGTGTTTCAGGAGGTACGACTGCTTATACTTATTTATGGAATACAATTCCTGCTCAACACGCCATCACCGCGACCGGTCTTACTGCCGCCAGCTATACCGTCACGGTAACGGATGCCAATACCTGTGTAACAACTGCCTCGGTAACCATTACCGAGCCGGCAACACTTGTCGCCACCATTATCAATAATACTCCTGTACGATGTTTCGGAGGCAGTGATGGCAAAGCCACAGTTTCCGCTTCCGGAGGTACAACGGGCTATACCTACATATGGAATACCATTCCGCCGCAATATACCGATGTTGCAAGCGGCCTCATCGTTGGTGTTTATACCGTAACAGTGACGGATGCCAACACCTGCTCGGCAACGGCTTCCGTTCAGATTTCCCAACCAGCCGCACTTTCAATAAGCGCTACGCATGAAAATGTTACCTGTTTTGGTGGAAACAATGGTAGTTTCTCAGTTACTGCTTCAGGAGGTTCCACGCCATATAGCTATTTGTGGAGTGATGGTTTGGCACGACCCGGGTCTACAGCCACCGGGCTTACGGTAGGTTCATATACAGTTACGGTTACTGACTTCTGCTCTGCAATGGCAACTGCTTCAGCTTTGATAACTCAACCTGCTGAAATAACGGTAAATGCCGGAGCCAGCCAGTACTTGTGTCAGCAGACCTATACTGTACTTTATGGAGATCCGCAAACAGGTTTGTGGTCACAGGATTCTCCTGTAAGCCCGCTTGTATCCTTCTTCCCGATTCCTGGTACAAACATGACCTTGGTGATGGGATTACCAATGTTGGATGCAGTTCCTTATATTTTCAAATATACGGTTACTGTTGGTCCTTGTAGTAAATCAGATACGATGAAGGTATTCAACTATCATTATCCTTCGATGCCTTATGCCGGCCCTGATCAGAATCTATGTTGGAAGGCATCTCCCGATAATTATGTCAGGATGG
>JBAXFM010000557.1:0-1947 GCA_037139855.1 Bacteroidota bacterium | reverse complement strand
TTGTTATTCAACCGGCAATGCGAGCGGCACTGATAAAGTCGGCGGTTTTGTTGGATATCATAATATGTTTTCAGTTCAAAATAGGATAGAATACTGTTATAGTTTGGGAAACGTAACTCGTTCTTCCGGAACGAATACAAGTTTTGGTGGATTCGAAGGAACCATTCGGGCTAGTGATGTTTTACGCTGTTATTCTATTGGGAAAGTGTATCAGTCGCCCGGAATAATTTGGACTTCAGGTGGTAAAAATCAGGGTTTTATCGGTTCGTACATCCTTGTGGAAGGATATACAATGACATTCCAATGCAACTATTTTGACAAGGAAGCAAGCCAGCAAACAGCTGGTATGGGTGCATACGAAAAGACAACTGCTGAAATGAAAACCCAAAGCACCTATTCCTCCTGTTCCGGAGGATGGGGTTTTGGTCCTGGTTCAGAAAATTGGGTTATGTCATCACCGATCGCTTACGACGGCTATCCTACGTTTAATTACACAGGAGGGTATTCAGAGGCACCAACCAGCAATCAAATAGCCTCGCTGTCAAATCTTGTCTGGGTAGCTGAAGATGCAACAAGATGGTCTGCAAGTTACACCCAAACAGCAAATTTAGATGCCTGGACAACTTCAAGCTGGAATGGAAATAAAGGTTGGAAACCAATAGGGAATGCAAGTATGGGTTTCTCCGGCAATTACAATGGGCAAGGAAATACAATAAGCAATTTATATATCAACAGGCCAACAAATGATAGTGTCGGACTGTTTTCAAGATTGTCGGGTGGAACAATTTCAAATCTTGGTCTTCTCAATGTGAATTTCACAGGAGATGAGTATGTCGGCGGCTTATTTGGATATAATCAATCGAGTGGAGTAAGCAGCAGCTTTTGTACCGGAAGTGTTAGCGGTGCCAACAATGTAGGCGGCCTGGCCGGAATGAATGCATCTGGAACCATAAGCAATTGTTATAGTTTAGCAAGTGTATCCCGTTCATCAGGAGCGAATATTAGTTTTGGTGGGTTTGGTGGAGCCAACTCGGGTACAGTTCAATACTGTTATTCAGCCGGTTCTGCAAATTTTGGCTCTGCACAAGGTTTTATCGGTCTTCTGTCGGGTGGTACTTGTACAAAAAACTTCTATGACCAACAAGCAAGCGGGCAAAGTACAGGCGCCGGCGCCACCGCAAAAACTACAGCAGAAATGAAAACGCAGGCAACATTTACCGATTGGAATTTTACCCCGGTAACCGGTAATTGGAGCATCCAAAGCGGAGGCTATATTTCGTATCCATATTTGCGGGAAATTATTTATAATACTTCGGGATTTTGTCCGGGAATAAATCCGATACCGGGGAAGGTGGAAGCTCCTGCAAATCCCACCTACTCATTAACTTACAATGCCAACACAGGCACCGGCAATGTTCCTGTGGATGGCAGCAGTCCATACCTTGCCGGGGCAACGGTAACCGTACTCGGAAATATCGGGACGCCATCACCATTATCAAAAACCAACTTCGCATTCAGCGGATGGAATACCCAGGCCGACGGCATGGGCACCCCCTACGCTGTCGGAGCCACCTTCCCCATGCCAGCCAGTGCAGTGACGCTGTATGCCAGATGGTTGCCGAGTTCAACGATCTCCTTTGATTCGCAAGGGGGTACTTCTGTTGCACCGATCACACAGGTAGAAGGCACTCCTGTTACCGCACCGACCGATCCGACCAAGGCTGGATTTACCTTTATAGGCTGGGTACCGGCAGTTCCGGCAACCATGCCTGTGGACGACATGACCTGCGTTGCGCAGTGGAGTGCAATTCCAACTACTTATCCTTTGACCTACAACGCCAACGGCGGTTCTGGCAATGTACCTGTCGATGCCAGCAGTCCTTATGCAGCGGCGGCAACCGTAACCGTTAAAGGAAATATCGGGGTTCCGCCGCTGACCAGGACCGG
>JBAXFM010000556.1:0-1947 GCA_037139855.1 Bacteroidota bacterium | reverse complement strand
GGAAGATCAGACCGGGGAGAAAAACCTGAAAGATCAGTCAGGTCCGACAGAGGGGAAAAGCCGGAAAGGTCAGGAAGATCAGATCGGGGGGAAAGGCCTGAAAGATCTGCCAGACCCGAAAGGTTTAGTAAACCTGAAAGGAGCAGCGATGATAAAAGATCAGCGATACCTAGCAAATCTATCAAACTGGAAAGGCCAGGCAAATCGGAAAATGCTGACAGACCTGAAAAGTATGAAAGAACCGGCAGACCTGTAAAATCTGAAAAGTTTGACCGGTCGGTGAAGTCAGAAAGAGCGGGAAGGACGGAAAGAGACATTAAACTTGACAGATCAACCCTTCCCGACCGGACAGGCACACCAAAAAAGGTGGTTCGCCGGGGAGAGAAAAACGAAAATCCCGATCTGATGAGGCTGAACAAGTATATCGCCAATTCAGGAATATCATCGCGGCGCGAAGCCGATCGTTTGATTGAAGCTGGTGCTGTATCGGTAAATGGCGTAATTGTGACGGAACTGGGTACCAAAGTCGGGCCCGGCGATAAAGTGCAGTATGGCGACCAAACCATCAACCGTGAAAAGCCAAGATATGTATTGCTGAACAAGCCCAAAGGGTATATTACCACGGTTGACGATCCCGAAAAACGCAAAACAGTCATGAGTCTCGTGGCAGGAGCCTGCAAAGAGCGGATCTATCCGGTGGGACGGCTTGACAGGAATACCACAGGATTGCTGCTTTTTACCAACGACGGAACCATCGCTAAAAAACTAACCCATCCGAGGTACGGGATCAAGAAGATTTATCATGTTGAAATTGACAAAAACCTGGCACGGGCCGATTTTTTAAAAATTACTGAAGGGTTTAAACTTGATGACGAAGTAATCAACGTTGATGCCATTGAGTATATTGGGGACGGAAAGGATAAAAAGCAGATAGGCATTGAATTACATTCCGGACAAAACAGAGTTGTACGGCGCATTTTCGAACATTTTGACTACAAGGTTTTACGGCTTGATCGTGTTTATTATGCAGGGTTGACCAAGAAGAATTTACCACGCGGCACCTGGCGTCTCCTGGATGAACAGGAGATAAACCTGCTAAAGATGATCAGTTCCAAACCGTAAATGCCTATGAATCCTATCAGAATTTACATTGTTGAAGATGAGTTGCTGATATCGGCAAGTTTAAAATCACAGCTCCAGCAGTTTGGGTATGAAATATCAGGGTCTTCCATCCGGGGAGAATCGTGTCTTGAGGAAATTGCCGAGCTTTCCAGGAAGGGAAGAGAACCGGAGATTGTTTTAATGGACATTCATTTGCGTGGAGAATTGGATGGAATTGAAACAGCCAAACTGATCAATGATAAATTTAATTGTGCGATCATTTTTCTAACCGGACAGAGTTCAAAAGAGATTTATGAACGATCATTTAAAATTAAACCGTTTGGCTATCTCTTGAAACCCATTGACATGGAGCAGACCAAGATGACCATTGAAATTGCCTCCTATCAGCGTAACCTCGAAATAGAAAATACTTTGTACCAGAAAGACCTTGAAGCCTTGCTCGAAAAGCGTTCGCAGGAAAACAAAGAGTTGATGGCCATGTATCAAACCATCGTTGATAACTCACTGTTGGGTTTGACCATCATGCAGGATGAAAAATTTGTTTTTGCGAACAACCGGACAGCGGAAATTTTTGGCTATCCGTTAGAAGAGTTTTTATCTTTTTCCATCGTCGACATTATAAATTTGCTGCACCCGGATGACCGCCAGAAAGTGATTTCCCAATCGCAGTCACGGTTGAAGGGTGAAGAATTTCCTCAAAACAACCGGATCAGGATTTTTACCCGCGAAAAGCAATTGAAACATATTGAAACCCATGTCAGGGCTGTTATGTTTAAAGGAAAACCAGCGCTTCATCAAACCTTTCTTGATATCTCAGATTTCTAT
>JBAXFM010000555.1:0-1958 GCA_037139855.1 Bacteroidota bacterium | reverse complement strand
CAGGGCAGAAGGGGTTGGTGGAAGTTGAAATTGATACCCCGGCAGGAAGATTGGTATTAACGATCATTGTAATTGCATTCGAGAGAGCGGGATTACCGGTAACGCAGTTTTCAGATGAAGTCAATTCACAGGTCACAACATCGCCAGCCACTGCATTGTATGCATAGCTTGCATTGTTTGCATTGATTACATTGATTGCATTCACCTTCCATTGATAACCCGGAACCAGGCCGCCATGGCTGGGAACTGCAATGAAGGTTACCTGACTTCCGGCACAGAAAGGATTGGAGGAAGCCGCGATTGAAACGGTCACAGCAAGGATTGGACTCGCAATCATTGTTACCGGAGTGCTGGTTGCAGGATTACCGGTTACGCAGATGTCAGAGGAGGTCAGTTCGCAGGTTACTATATCTCCATTTTGCGGTGCATAGGTGAATGAGGAACTGTTAGTACCGGCAGTGCCTCCATTTACCTTCCACAGAAATATCGGAAAGAGGCCGCCATGGTTGGAAACTGCTATGAAGGTTACCTGGCTTCCTGTGCAAAAAGGATTGGCCGAGGGGGTGATCGAAACGGTCACGGCAGGATTTGGAGTTACGGTCATGGTTACCGGGGGACTTAGAGCCGGATTACCGGTCACACAGTTATCGGAAGAGGTCAGTTCGCAGATTATAATGTCGCCGTTCAATGGTGTGTAAGTGTAGGTTGAATTTGTTGCACCGGTGACAATGCTGGCGTTCACTTGCCACTGGTAACCTGGCAGTGATCCACCATGGGTCGGATAGGCCGTAAAAGTCACAGATGTTCCAGCACATACAGGATTTATTGTGGGAGTCACCGTTACGCTAACTGGAAGGTTCGGATTCACTGTCATGGTGATCACATTGGAGGTTGCAGGGTTGTTTGAAATGCAAACGGTGATTGAAGATGTAAGTTCACAGGTTACAACATCATTGTTTATCGGGGAATAGCTGAAAATAGCAGAATTGCCTGGCTGGCTGATGCCATTCACTTTCCAGTCGTAGGAAAGTGTTCCGCTTCCGGTTGGGGTTGCGGTGAAGGTGACTGAAGTTCCGGCGCAGATGTCATTGGCTGATGCGGCTATTGAAACTTTAACGGAATCTCCTGAAGTAACTGTTACATTAAGATTTGTTGGCTGGTTTCCAGGGCAACCATTGATGTCCGTATAATTTACCCTGATCCACTGATTGCCGGGCTGATTCCATGTTACATCTGCATAATTATCAGTAATCGCCCCTCCTCCGGCAATAGTGCCGCCGGGTGAAACCGTCCAGGAATAAAGCGATTTCCCTGAATCGGTCAGATAGGTTTTTGTTTCTCCGTTACAAGCAACTGAGCTGCCTGAAATAGCTGGCACGGGCGCAGGTTCCGGGGTAACTGAAACTTGAACGGTGTTGGTACGACCACACAGGTTCCGGGCATAAACGGTAATAATACCTGGTGTCATAACAGTTCCAAAATCAACCGTAATGACATTTGTATTCTGGCCGGCGGAAATTGTGGCCCCCGGAGGAACCGTCCACACATATCCTGTTGTGTTGGCAACCGGCGCCACCGAATAAACAATCCCTGATGAAGAATAGCAAAATGTCACAGGTCCTGTAATCTGATGAAGTGAATCAGGTGCATAACAGTCATTTAATCTTACTACAAAACCACTGGTTGAGCCCATCATGGTAGATTGAAAAGCGCCGGGGGTGGCAATGCCCTCAATGTCGTATGTAGGACCTGCCATGTAAATGGTATCGACAAGGACGATGGCCCGGTATGACCATGTTCCGAGGCTGTCGCCATAGTAGGTACCCCATACCCTTTGGTTCGCAGCGTTAAACCTTACCAGAAAGGCGTTTGGCCAAAAACCTGTTGCGGTATTTGTAGTCAAAAAACCGTCGGGTGTTGCAATGCCTTCCTTGGAAGAGGTACTTCCGGAAAGATAT
>JBAXFM010000554.1:0-1988 GCA_037139855.1 Bacteroidota bacterium | reverse complement strand
GGCCAGATGGCCCCGACCACCCTTCCCGGGATGCGTTCCTCTACCTCGCCCTATGGCCGCGATGTACCAACGATGGGTCATCCGCTCAAGATCACAGAGCTGGTGGCACAACTGCCTGGCGTTTATTACGTAACCCGTCAGGCCGTGCACACCCCCGGCAATGTGCGTAAAACAAAAAAAGCCATCCGAAAAGCCTTTGAACTCCAGAAAGAGAACAAGGGACTTTGCTTTATTGAAATCGTATCCAATTGCAATTCCGGTTGGAAAATGACCCCGGTACAATCAAACAAATGGATGGAAGATCACATGTTCCCATTCTATGTACTCGGCGATATCAAAGTAGATGGCAAACTTATTGAAAAGAAAGAAACAGTTGAGAAGGAATAACATCCGTTCAACATTCGAAATTCGTTGTTCAATATTCGATATTCAAATATTATGACTGAAGAAATCATTATTGCAGGCTTCGGAGGACAAGGTGTTCTCTCCATGGGAAAGATTCTCGCCTACTCGGGTGTGATGCAAAATAAAGAAGTGAGCTGGATGCCATCCTACGGACCTGAAATGCGCGGTGGAACGGCCAATGTTACGGTAATCATCAGCGATGAGCGCATCAGCTCCCCGATCCTGAACTCCTACGATACCGCGATCATTCTGAACCAGCAATCGATGGATAAATTTGAAAAAACGGTCAAACCCGGCGGATTGCTCATTTACGACCCCAACGGACTTACCCGGCTGCCCGAACGGAAAGACATCAATATCTATTCGATTGAAGCTGCCGATGAAGCCGGAAAACGTGGCCTCTCTAAAATTTTCAACATGATCGTCCTCGGTGGTTTTTTGAAACTGAAGCCATTGGTTGCCCCGGAATTTATTCACAAAGGTTTGGAAAAATCGCTTCCGGCCCGTCACCATGCACTGATCCCCGAGAATGAAAAAGCCATTGAGATCGGGAAAGAGTTGCTGACGGCTGTGCATTTGGTGAATTAAGTGCACAGGTGGGCAAGTGGACGAGTGGACACTGCTGATATAGATTAAAGCGCTGTGAAGGATTTGATTTCACAGCGCTTTTGTTTTTAGGGGAGTACGTCATTGTAATCATATGCCCGTTTCGAGAAGTCAATGATGAAGGTTTGCGGCAAATCTACTTTTCGGAGTGGCTTCATCAATAAAAATTAAAAATTAAATCAGAAATGTATATCCGGACAAAGGAGGAATTAAAGGAACTGCTGGATCAGAAAGTACTGCAATACAATGTTCCCGGATTTATTGCGGATGATCCTGTTTCAATTCCACATCGTTATTCTCTAAAGCAGGACATTGAGATCTCAGGATTTCTGACGGCGACCATCGCATGGGGTAACCGTCGGTCCATTGTTTCGAATGCCAACCGACTGCTAAGTTTGATGGGTAATTCACCTTATGATTTTCTGCTCCATGCGAAGCCGGAAGATTTTAAACCCTTTCTCGGTTTTGTTCACCGAACCTTCAATGGGGATGACTGCCTGTTCTTTCTCACCTCCCTGCAAAACATCTACCGCCATTATCACAGCCTCGAACCGCTTTTCAGTTCCATGAATGAACACGGCGCCGCCCATGCCATCTGCCGGTTCAGGGAGATATTTCTTTCGACCGAACACATGGTGCGAACAGAGAAACATATCGCAAATCCACTCTCAGGATCTGCAGGTAAACGCCTCAACATGTACCTTCGTTGGATGATCAGGCGTGATGACTGCGGCGTTGACTTTGGCCTCTGGCAATCGATTGATCCATCGGCCCTGATCTGTCCGCTGGATATCCATGTGGGCCGGGTAGCCCGGTCGCTGGGGTTGCTTCACCGCACCCAGAACGACTGGAAAGCGGCCATTGAACTTACCGAATCCCTCAGGATGTTCGATCGGGCTGATCCGGTGAGGTATGATTTTGCGTTGTTTGGAATGGGAGTGAATGGGGAATGACGAATATCGAATATTGAATATTGA
>JBAXFM010000553.1:0-1989 GCA_037139855.1 Bacteroidota bacterium | reverse complement strand
ATCCGGTCCAGGCTGATTAGGCCTGGCCGTGGATGGAATCGGAGGTGCTGCCGAACCGTACTCTGTCGACTTCTGTCCGGGATCAGGATCAGATGACAATCGCGCCCGACGGCATATATTACCAATAATCTTGTTTTTGATCGTGATCACGAAAATCGTAACCATGAAAATGGCGAAGCGTAACCAATTGAGAATTTTTACGATCCGTGCCATATACTATCTGTTTGCCCTGCGTTTTTCAACAAAACCAATAATCTCCGAACGTTTATAGGCATATCTGCGGCCTACCTTATGGCATGGAAGATTATTTTTTACCCGGTACTCGCTGAACCAACTGTGGCTTTTAATTTTCAGCAGCTTCATGACCTCATCCTCTTCCATCCAGGCGTTTTCGAGTGACTGATCCGAAAGCTCTTTTCTGATTGTGCGGATCTCGTCAATGAGCGGCCTGGTTACCTGCTCGATGAGCTTATGAAAGGCGGCCGATTCTATTACAATTACTTCCATGTTTTTCGATGTTGCTGGTTTATCCCTGGGTTAATTCGGTTGTGGCCGCAGGAACCATCCGGTGTGAATTAAAGTTGTTGAAAAGGTCGCAAAGCGTCATTACCTTTGATTTAATGTCGCTATCCATGGCGCCAGGTATGCGGCGGATCAGCAACTCCCCCATGGTACTGTTCAGGCAGGTGCGAATGATCTCGATCTGCGATGCATCCAGCCCCATCACGGAAAAATCGGTTTTAACTCCGGGCGTTGTTTCTTTATAGTCGATGTACGCCATGGCTATACCTCCATTTTTTTAACCGGTTCCAATAGATCCCCCTGGCTCACGCCAAAGTATTCCGCCATGGTGCGCATCGCATCGAAGGTTGTTAACTGCCGGTGGTTACTTTTCAGCCAGCGGTTCACGGTTGATCCGGTAACTCCCATGGCTAATTGCAGCTTCGCGTTCAACTCATTGTTGCCGCGTATCTTAGCTATAATCTCATCTTTGATTTTCATTTTTTGATTGACTTTGACCAGGGTAAGCACTATATTTGCGTTTAATTGTGTCTGCAAATATATATACAAAACTTAACTTGTCAAGTATTTTTATTAATTTGTCAATAAAAGTTATTAACAATGGACGGTGAATTAAAAATAGACTACAACAAATGGAAGGTGCTGTTAGCGAGTAGCGGAAAAACGCAACAATCTATATGTCACTTACTTAATATAACAAAAGCGGCATTTTCATCACGATTGAAAAATAAAGGTAAGTTTTCGGAGAATGAAATAAAAATAATATCTGAGGCGCTAAATGTTGATCCGTTAATTTTTTTAATTAACAAAACACCAGCAACAACTAATTATGAATCGGATGGTGACTATAGGATCAGATATGAAGAATGCCATAAAAGGCTACAGCTTGCCGAAGAATTAATTAATCAATTAAAAAGAGATCAGTCAAGAAGCGACCTTGAAATTGCAACACTTAAAGACATGTCGCAAAAAGAAAGAGATGTTGCACCGAATTGCCTACAGGAACCCCAACCCCCTTAACAAAGTGAGGATGTGTTATACCAATATTATACATTTATGTTTCAATTGAAAAATACTATACTAACTAAGACAAGGCTATATGAAAACAAAATTTACATTATCAGCAGTTATTTTATTATTGGCAGTATTTTCCATAAGCTGCACAAAGAAAGAACCTACAAGTCCTGCGCCAGTCGCTAATTTTACGTATTCAGGCTCAAGCAACACTGCGCCCGCCACATTTGTATTTGTCAATATTTCAACAGATGCAACAACGTTTGTATGGGAGTTTGGAGATAACACAACGTCAACTGATCAAAATCCGCAACACACTTACACCTCCGGAGGGGCATTTACGGTTAAGCTAACGGCAATTGGCCAAGGAGGAACCAATTCAAGTACCAAAACAATAAACATTCAAAATCCAGTTGGGCCCACAGCAGATTTTTCATTTACAGGGGCTGGTGG
>JBAXFM010000552.1:0-1998 GCA_037139855.1 Bacteroidota bacterium | reverse complement strand
CTTACGTCCACATCGTTTTGCCACCGTGGCGTTCGAGACTCGGTTGGCACCCATTCAAGGGTTCTTGATGCTGATACAAAGATAGTACAAAAATCAGTCTTTCCGACAAAGATTGATTTTATTTAAACATCAACATGTCTTTCAGACGCAATCAGGTTTAGTTTCACTCAGACCTGTCAGGGTCTTTTCGACCTGACAGGGTCTGAATGTAAGTTCATCTAATACGGCAATATCCTCTTGCCCCTCGCCTCCTCCAGCACCTCGGCCATGGCCAGGTAGATGGCCGAAAGTCCGCAAATGATGCCTTCGTAGCCGGCGATGGTTCCGATAAGGGTTGAACCGGTCCAGTCGCGGATGGTGAGCAGGAAGAAGAGAATCCAGAGGGAGAGAAATACGAATTGCAGACAAACGCTCTTTCCGAAGGTGCCGATCCACATGAAAAAGGTGAAGATGCCCCACATGAACAGGTACCAGCCCATGAAGCCTTCCTCTGTTTTGATGCCTTTGCCGGTGCTGATCTCGGGCAAAAGCCAAACGGCCACCAGGGTGAGCCAGAACATGCCATAGGAGGTGAAGGCGGTAAGTCCGAAGGTGTTGCCTTTTTTAAATTCAAGGATTCCGGCGATCACCTGGGCGATGCCGCCATAAAACATGCCCATGGCCAGGACCATGGCGCTTACCGGGAAAAAACCGGCGTTGTGGATATTTAACAGAACGGTCGTCATCCCGAAACCCATGAGGCCGAGGGGGGCGGGGTTTGCTAGTTTGTTTTCCATATGATTATAATTTTGTGGAATAAGTCAAAAGTCAAAATGCAAAAGTTAAAAGTCAAAGGAGAAAAAACAGGATTAGCAGCCCTTCATTTTGACCTTTGCCATTTGCATTTTGACTTTTGACATTATTTGTCTTACATTCCGTAACGTTCAATTATCTCCTGCTTGCTCTTTCCGAGGATGTCGTATTTCTTGCCGACTTTCCTGAATGCTTCCAGGGCTTTTTCGAGGTGGTGGATTTCGTGACCGGCCGAAATCTGGGTGCGGATGCGTGCCTGGCCCTGGGGGACGACGGGGAAGAAGAACCCGATGGCATAAATGCCTTCATCGTATAAATCGCGGGAAACATCCTGCGCCAGTTTTGCATTGAAGAGCATCACCGGAACAATGGGGGTGTCGCCTGCCTTGATGATCAACCCGGCTTCGATCAACCCTTTGCGCCAGAAGGCGGTATTGCTTTCAAGCTTGTCGCGACGGTCGGTGGAGGCGGAGAGAATTTCAAGTACCTTGATCACACCGGAAACAACCGGAGGGGCAATGGTGTTGGAGAAGAGGTATGGCCGGGCTTTCTGACGACACATTTCAACCAGTTCCTTACGACCTGAAACACAGCCGCCGGAGGCGCCACCCAACCCTTTTCCGAAGGTGGTGGTAATGATGTCCATTTTTCCCATCACGCCACAATGTTCATGGGTACCGCGACCGGTTTTGCCGATAAAACCACTGGAGTGAGAATCATCGACGAATAGCAGTGCATCATACTTGTCGCACAGTTCAACCATTTTATCCAGCTTGGCTGTATCGCCATCCATGGAAAAAACGCCGTCGGTGATCACGCATTTCAGGCGTTTGTCGTTGTGAAGCTGCAGTTTTTCCTCCAGATGTTCCATGTCGGAATGTTTGAAGGTGTCGTGCATGGCGCTGCAAAGGCGGATGCCATCGATGATGGAGGCATGAACCAGCCGGTCGGAGATCATCACATCATCTTTGGTCAGAACGGCTTCGAACACACCGGCATTGGCATCCATGCAGGATGGAAAGAGGATGGTGTCTTCGGTTCCAAGGAATTTGGTGACCATTTGTTCCAGGGTACGATGAATATCCTGGGTGCCGCAGATAAAGCGCACCGACGACATACCATAGCCATGTGAATCCAACCCTTCATGGGCTGCTTTGACCACCTCGGGGTGGCTCGACATGCCAAGGTAATTGTTTGCACAAATGT
>JBAXFM010000551.1:0-2031 GCA_037139855.1 Bacteroidota bacterium | reverse complement strand
CGCCGGAATTGCCGACCTTATTAATGGCGAGCTTCTTTTTCCATTTGATAATGGTAATCTTAGCCCAGGCCTGGGCTATTTCACGTTCGGAAAGTTTGGATTTGGCAGTTTGCATCGAACAAAGAGAACCTGAATATTTCATTGTGTAAAGGACAAATGTTGAACTTACTTTCAGTTTACATCTTTATAGTAATTGCAGTATCTCAATATGGTCTTAAAGATCAGTTTTTGAGTGAGTTTTTGTATTTTTGTCATTGATTATAAAACAAGGTCCTCAATTCGGCTTTTAATTGTAAATGCTGGGGCTGAATAATATTGACTTTATTCCCAAATGTTGAAATTGCTATGTACAAAAGCCTTTTAAAATCACTTATTCCACTCCTTCTTGCCTTGCTTATCCAATTTTGGTCTTGTACAAAAACCAAGGTATCAGAACAAAACATAAATGACATTGTTCAGACTGCAGATTCTATTCGCCATTTTTATTCAGTTGTCAATGCTACAAAAATATCTGATCCCGAATATGCCAGATCGGTTGCTGAAAAGGCAATGAAAATGGTTACTGTTAATGATGATCAGGGGTTAAATGCAAATATTTATCTGATTGCCGGAATAGCATTGCAGTTGAACGATCCGGATTCTGCGTACAACTATTATCAGTTAGCATTTCAATCGGCTGTAAATATGCAAATTGACTCAATCAAACCAAGAATCCTATACAACATTGCCATGTTGTATAAAATCGCCAACAACTATCAGGAGTCGATAAAAATGCTTGATTCTTCGCAACGGATGGCTTGTAATTTGAATGATCACATCACAATGTCAAACTGTTACAACAGTATCGGAAACATTGAAGCAGATCTGGCAAATGAAGAGCGGGCGATTCTGATGTTTACAAGAGCACTGCAAATTGCTGAAGAAAATAAGTTGCCAAATCAAACAGGAGTTGCTATCACAAGCTTGGCCCGTTTTGAAAAAAATGAATCTAAAGCGAATTTGATGAGGCGACGTGCTTTGAAAATATTCAAGGAACAACCGGATGCAATGGAGCAAACAGGTTACTTGCTGGCAAACATAGGCGATGACTGCCATGATCCGGATTCTGCGATTGCTTACTATCGCCAGGCACAAGAGATCGGTAAGAAAGGGCACATTGTTTATCTTGAGCTTGCAGGGCTGAATGGTATGGCTTATAGCTATTCAGAGAAGAATAACTTTCCAAAAGCCCAGAGCCTACTCTGGGATGAAGCCATTCCACTTGCAAAGAAAGAAAAATTCAATAATTGGTTATCCACGATTTATGATTCGTATGCAGAAATATCGCATCTGGCGGGCAACCCGGATACAGCCTATATCTATCAGAAGAAAGCCCTGGAAACTGCTACACTAGCTGAACATGATCATGCGTCAAATCAAGTAAGGCTTTTAAACGCATTGCTTCAGGCAAAATCCCGGGAAATAAAAATTTTGGAACAAAATAACAGGATAGAACTGCAAAGTAAGAATGTCAGATTACTGACCTATTTTGTAATTGGATTGACCATCCTCGCAGCCATCCTTATGCTGCTATTTATTGTTTACAGGCAACGTAAAAACATCCGTATCCAGGGAATGGAGATCGATGCGGCTAAAATATTGTCAGATATTGAGGAACAGGAAAAGGAGCGACTGTCGATGCAATTACATGATCTCATTCGCCCGGTTAAGAGTGCCATATCAAATCATATTGAAAGCATGAAATTTGTCGACCTTTCAGCAAAAGATGAACTTGTTACTGTACTTGAAAAAATTTCGGGCTCCCTTCGTCAGCTTTCTCACCGAATGAATCCAGTGATCAGAAACAAAATGGGTTTTTCTGAATTATGTGAAGGGATACGGCAGGATTTTGCACTTTCCTCATCACTCTCCATAAAAATGGAAATAAGTCCGACAGACCTGAAGCTTATTCCAGGGTTATCAAACAATATTTATTTTCACTGTTGTCCGGTAAAACTTTAAAGTAGGGTTGACCGGTTAGGGCCAACCCAT
>JBAXFM010000550.1:0-2063 GCA_037139855.1 Bacteroidota bacterium | reverse complement strand
CGCTGGGTTTGATGGTATGGCGGTTGAACTTCACATTCAGAATTTCATCGAGCTGTAACTGAACTTCATGTGCCTTCTTCACCAGATCAGGGCTGGCTGAAGGGGTACTATTCAAAGCCTGGAGGATGCTGGAAGCTCGCTTGTTCAATGATTCGGCATAACTTTCTGTTCCCTGCATCACGCGGGTGAGTTCAGCAACTTTTTTGTGAAAGTTTACCATGGCTAAGCGGTCGCTGGCTGGCAATGTGGTATTGTTGAGCGCCACGGCATTGAATTCAATAGGTCCGGCCAACAGTTTGGTCTCGCCATTGGATGTCAGGGTCATGCTCACCTTGTATTTTCCGGGCATGGTCAGTACACCGCTGCCATTGTCGCCCATCGGATCAAATTTATCGGTTTCAACAATGCGGGTCGACTGGTACCTCAGGTCCCAGTTAAGCCTGTTTATACCTTTGGAGGGACTTTTCCGGATAATCCGCACGGGAGATCCATTGACATCGGTAACGGTGAAGGTGAGAAACGGTTCAATTTCAAGCTTTTCGTTACGAAGGTCAGCTTCTGTAGGTTGCGGAATTGGCTCGCCTTTTTTAAATAATTCTGTTTCCTTCTCTTTCCGGATATCTTTTTTTGTCTTGGGAACCTCTTTGATGAAATAAGTGAACACGGCTCCGAAATCAGGATTTTTGGCCACGAAAACGGTCGATCCCTGCGAACCTTTCGTATCGGTAGGCAAATACATCAGGGCATCCTTTACCGGGAACAGGTAACCATTTTGATCAAGATTCTCTTTTTTCAGGTTGCGAAGGGGAGTGAAATCATCCAGAATGTAGAATCCACGGCCAAAGGTGGCAATTACGAGGTCATTTTCACGTTTCTGGATGGTCATATCTTTTACGCATACCGAAGGAAGACCAGATTTCAGTTGTATCCAGTTCTTTCCACCGTCAATGGTAAAGAATGCGCCAAATTCAGTTCCGGCAAAAAGCAGATCAGGGTTAACGAAATCCTGCATGATGCTGTGAACTGTGCCGTTTTCAGGAAGGTTTCCGGCGATGGAAACCCATGTTTTCCCTTTATCTGAGCTTTTAAGCAGATAGGGTTTGAAATCGTCCCGCAGAATGTTGTCAAACGAGGCAAATACCACATTTTCATCAAAACGGGACGCGAAAATATCACTGACATAAGTGTTTTCGGGGACTCCCGGGAACTTGTCGGTTTTTGTCCAGCTCTTCGCATCTTCAGATACCTGGATCAGTCCGTCATCGGTCCCGGCAAACAGCAGATTTTCTTTCAGCGGTGACTCGTCGAAGGAGATGATTGTTCCGTACAAGGATGTTGAAATATCTTTCTGAACGGCATCGATCGGCCAGTATTTTCCCATCACGGGCCATTTGTTACGGTCAATTTTAGCAGTCAGGTCGTCGCTGATCACCTGCCATGTATCTCCGCGGTCGTCGCTGCGAAAAACTTTGTTTGCAGTAGTGTACAGCCGGTGATGTGCATGAGGACTGATGATAAGTGGCGTATTCCAGTTCCATTGATAGCTGTCTTCGCCCTGGCGTGGTTCAGGCCTGATATCAACAGCCTCCTGACTTTTACGGTCGTACCTGACCATGCCGCCATATTGCGATTCGGCATACACGATGTTAGGATCAATGGGGTCGATTTGTGACCAGAAACCGTCACCGCCATTGGTGTTGAACCAGTCATCGGTGAGAACGCCTGCCCCGGCTGTGCTGCGTGAAGGGCCACCCATGCTGTTGTTGTCCTGGGTACCGCCATACACATAATAGAACGGTGTGGAATTGTCGACCTGTACCCGGTAAAACTGCACGACCGGAAGGTTTGACTTGAAGATAAACTCTTTGCCGCCGTCGAAGGATTCGTATGCGCCGCCATCGCTGCCGATGAAAATATGTTTTGTGTCATCGGGATCAATCCACATGGCGTGATCATCCACATGACGCTTGTTGTTCCCTACCTGACGCCATGTTTTCCCGCCATCTTCGGTAACCTGTGAAACAGTTTCAGTAGAATATACTTTGTCAACATCTTTGGGGTCA
>JBAXFM010000549.1:0-2083 GCA_037139855.1 Bacteroidota bacterium | reverse complement strand
TCGTATGAACATTTGTGGTTCAAATCCGCCACTACGCCAAGCCGCAAAACGTTAGAAATTATTAAAGTAAAAAATGCTTGCTAGAACCTTAGCAAGCATTTTTTTTGTCCTTTAAATCCTGCAATTGCATCTATATTTTCGCATCATGGATCATGAAATACATATGTGGGTAAACTCTGATCAGGATTATTTCTCTGGCGTTCAAATCTATGACCGGTATGGCCGGAATCCGAATTTAGCCAGGTTACTGCGTCGTGGGGGAGCAACCGTGAAAAACCGGCTGACTCTTGCGTATGAACTCGGCAAGATTGCCAAACAGATAGCGGTTTCTGAGAATATTCCTGCTTTGAAGAAACCGCCTGAAAAGCAGGAAATTAAAAAGGCAGAACAGTCAGCAACATCTGAAGTGCCCGCCATTGAAATACTTCGATCAGAACAAAAAATGTGTTACAAGATGCTGGATAACCTCCATGCAATTCTTCCATATAAAGAAAAACCAGAACGTATGAATATAGCATTTCAGATTTTAGAACTCGATGACAGGTTAAAAGAGATCACCATCCGGATCGAGCACTTTGACAAACATGGAGTGATCCCGGCCCAGCCGATTAAGGAGGAACACAAATCACTTTCTGACCTGGATACTGCCAGGCTTATCAAACGGCAAATGACGGTCCGGACCTACATTACTCGTTATAAAACCAAACTTGAGAAATCAAAGTCCCTGAAAAAACGGTCCAGGTACCAGGAACTACTGGATAAATATCAGTTGGAAATGGATGACATCAATAAAAGGATGAGTCAATGAGTTTATTCTCAACTGAGGACCTGGTAAAGAAAAAGCCTGACAAATCAAAATCTGGTTCTGTTGCAGCTGCCGGTGACAATCTTCTGATCATCGGCAAATCCAATGAGAAGCTTCACCAGGTCTTTGGAAAAGTTGTCGATGGACAAAGTGTTCATTATGCCTCCCTGGGCGACTGGTCAACCCATGATCTTTTATTTTTCCTGCTTGAACAAACAGGTCCGGCCAGGGTCTATTTTACCACCTGGGCAATCTCAGAATATGCAATCCGTCAGTTGTATCAATTCATTGAACATGGATTGATCCTTGAACTCAAAGGCATATTCGATTACCGAAACGGAATCCGTAAGCCTGCCGAGCTTCAGTTCCTGCAAAAGATCACCACCGATATCAAAGCTGCCAAGTGTCATGCCAAGGTAACAGTAATCGAAAACGATCACTGGGGGATCAGTGTGGTAGGATCGGCAAACTATACCCGGAACCCCCGCATTGAAGCCGGTGTTTTGTGCTGCGATAAAGCGGTGGCAGTTTTTCACCGGGACTGGATTTTAAAAGAACTCTCAAATACAAGCGCATTTGATCGATCAGAATGAATCGTTCATCACCGAAGTGGAAACCTATGCTTCGCTGATGTTCACAAAAGAAGAAATTGCGGTTATCCTGGAGGTTGATCCTTCAGAACTTAAAGTTCTTTTAAAGGATCAGGATAACCCAGTCTTCAAGGCTTTCCAGCGTGGCAGGCTCAAACGTGAAGCCGAAGTTCGCAAAGGCATCTTTGACCTGGCTCAGAATGGATCATCGCCGGCTCAGGCCTTTGCCATGAAGATAATCGAGAATGCTAAAATGGATGATGTATGAATCAAATCATTTCTGATACGACCTTTGAACGGATCAGCCAATATTACTCCTCAGGTGAATTGCAACTGGACCCAGAGGATGAAGCTATCCGCATCCGTTGGAGCGCTTGTTTCATGCAATTGAATGATGAGCTGAATACAGATCGTGATGTTAGTGTTTTCATGGTCAAACAGTTTGGTATTTCTGAAGGCCAGGCCTATAAAGATATCCGTAATTGCAGACGGCTGTTCGGCGATGTCCGCACCTATACCAAAGAAGCCATGCGATATCATGTCACCCAGTGGGCCATTGAGCTGTTGAAAATGGCAAAGCTCAAGAAGGACCTCCGTGGGATGGAAAAAGCCCTGGAGCGAATCACCAAAGCCTACAACCTGGACAAGGAAGACCTTTCGCTTCCGGATCCTGCAAAGTTCCAACCGC
>JBAXFM010000548.1:0-2095 GCA_037139855.1 Bacteroidota bacterium | reverse complement strand
TATAATGAAGGACGATATGCCGAATAGCTATTTTGACTTTTCGGAGCGGACTCAGCTTTTAAACTTTAAATGATTAGGGGAAGATTATCTTACCCCTTCCCACCAGGTCATTTTTCCTGTTGAGCAGCCTCCATATCCACAAACCCTGGTGAAGGCTGCCGGATTGTACAACTCCTGATTTCACCGCAAGTTGGGCTTTGGCTTTTCCAGTGATATCATAAAAGATGAGGGTTCCGTCGTACGGGAAATTCAGAATTTTAATAAACCCATTCTGATCAGGGCCAAGGAGGCTGATTGCCAAATGATTTCCAGAAAAAGTGGATATTCCCGTGGTGGATATGGTCGCATTGTTGGTGGTTGAGTCGCAAAAACAGTCGTTGCATGCCTGGAGTTTTACCAGCCAGGTTCCCGGTCCGGGATAAACATGGACAGGTTCAAACTGCTGCGAGGTTTGTCCGTCGCCAAAATCCCACAGCCAGTTCACGGCGCCGGCACTGGAATTATGGGTAAAAATGGTATCACCCGAGATGTTCATGCCGAAAGAGGCATGTGGTATATCGTTTTTCAGGTTCCAGTGTGCCGAATAACCGAAGGTTATTGAATCGGCTGCCTGCTGCAGCAACAATGCCGAGTCGGGGGAGAGCCCCGCCGTAAAACTGTTGCCGGCTGATGGTTTTCCGAAAATCACATCGTAAAAAACACAAGCGGCAAGATAGGAACCCTTCATGTTCGGGTGGGAATTGTCGGCATCGTGGAGAACCATCCCGGTTTGATTGATCACCAGCCGCCACGCCTCTCCAACAGGGGCAATCCAATCGGAAAGCGAATCGGCAATTCCTTTGTACGCCATGGTGATTGAGTCCTGCATCTGGTTGAAACCTGTAAAGTCGGGACTACAGTAATTTGGTTCGAAACACTGGATTCCACCGAACCTGCGTCCCCAGGTGAGGAAGAAGAGTACCCGGCTACAGGGATGCGCCGATTTTACCGAATCATGGAGGATGACAGATGCCGGGTACATGCAACTGTCGCGCAGCCGGGAAATTGCCGGGGTTTGGCTTTGTTCCTGAAGCACCACGAAGTCCCAGTTGTTTTCATGGATTTTTGTCAGGCTCACAGCATCGGTTGCATGCGCAATGGGCTGCCAGCCCAGGGTGAATCCTCCGGGGGCATTGCTGTCAAAGAACAGGGAATCTCCGGAAGAATGGGCAAGTGCTGCCGTAAGAAGGGGAAGATTGTTTACATAGGTATAGCTGTTTCCCAGGAATAATGCCTTCCTGACCAGGCCTTGAGCATGAACGGCAAAAGGAATCTGGAAATAAAGAAATATCCAGAGTAACAGTTGTAAAATGCGGTTATTTACCCGACAGCAAGACATACTGCAAAATTGAGAATATTCCTAAATTTGCAAACAAAAAATACAGAATAATTATTAGTTTTCACGATTTAATTCAAGCAGGCTCCAATGATAAAAATTTCCAAAATACTCTTATTGCTTTTATTTGCTGTTCCGCTCATGCTGATGGCGCAGAAAAATGATTCGCTGAGGCAAATTCCCGCCCCGATCCATAAAAATGTCATTAAATTCAACCCCACCCCCATGTTGTTGTGGAGTACGAAAAATGTAACATTAAGTTATGAACGCGTCCTGAACAAGAAACAATCCATTGCACTGACACTGGGTTATCTTGAGTTCCCAAGCCTTTTCAAGGATACCATTGCCAGCGTGGTTGCCCTTACCAGCCGGCAAAAATATGGGATCAATGTGGCCCTTGAATATCGTTTTTACCTGATGAAACGCAATCTGCGACCGATACCCGATGGTTTGTACATAGCACCCTTTGCAAGTTATTATGGATACCATTTTAAAAATGATGTTGACCTCCTCCATGTGCAGGTTGACAGCGCCGCATTGATCAAGGGAAATTTTTATGTTTTCAATGCGGGGATTGAGTTGGGATACCAGTTTGTCTTCTGGAAAAGGCTGACGCTCGACCTTATTTTTATCGGACCGGCGATGAGCTATTATGGCGGAGGCCTGGACCTTTCTGCCAACATTAACCTGGCGGATTTACAAACGATCAATGAGGATCTT
>JBAXFM010000547.1:0-2097 GCA_037139855.1 Bacteroidota bacterium | reverse complement strand
ACGATGCTGACAAGACCGACCGATTTTGAATAGAATAAGGAATACTGAATGAAGCCATAAAGACTTATCAGAAAAAAAAAGACACCCAGATAAATGGAGGATGGATATTTCCTTGCATTGAAATACAACAGAATTGCCGAAAGAAAAATACCAATAACGGATAACGATAGAAGCACGTAAGGCTGATTTATATGACAAATCTACACATTAAACAGAATATTTCCCGCCTTTCATCAAATTTCCTTTTATTCTGTGGAATATCGTTTTATTTTTGGACCGTATGATGAATCTTAATTCTCTTGCGGCTATCAGGACCATCCCATTGATCCTGTTGGTCATAACGCTGATGCTTTTTACCGGGACAATATTCTCCCAGGAAACTGCCGCTGTCCTTGATTCTTCTGCCCTGGAAAAGAAGAACATCATCGCCATACGTACATCCATTCCACCTAAAATCGATGGCCGCCCGGATGATGTGATATGGAAAACCGCGCCGGTGGCGGGAGATTTTGTTGAATACAGCCCCCGGAACGGTACCCTGCCGGCTTTGCGCACTGAGATCAGGTTTGTTTACGACGATGTGGCGCTGTACATTCTGGCGGTGATGTACGACCCCCGCCCCGACAGCCTCTGCAAGGAACTTGGCCGCCGCGATCAGATCGAAGCGCTAAATACCGATTATATCTCCTTTGATATCCTGCCTTACAACGACGGTCTGAACATGTACGAATTCAAAGTGAGTCCGGCAAACCTGCAAAACGATTGCAAATACTCCGCCATCGGGCAGGACATCACCTGGGATGCCGTATGGGAGAATGCTTCCCGGATCACCGACTCTGCATGGATCGCCGAAGTGAAGATTCCCTATTCCGCCCTGCGTTTTCCGAAGATCGAAAACCAGGTTTGGGGGATCAACATGTGGCGGAATTTTCACCGCCGGCATGAATACTCCACCTGGTCGTGGGTCGACAATAAATCACAGGACATATTCCGCTACTATGGCACCCTCACGGGAATCAGGGAAATCAAACCCCCGGTAAGACTCTCATTTTCGCCTTATATTTCAGGGTACCTTGAGAAAAGTCCTGAAAACAAAAACTGGTCGTGGTTTCTACGGGGAGGGCTCGACCTCCGCTATGGAATCAACGAAAGTTACACCCTCGACATGATGCTGATCCCCGATTTCGGGCAGGTGCAGTCGGACGACCAGGTACTCAACCTTACACCCTTTGAAATCCGTTACGATGAAAAGCGGCAATTCTTTACCGAGGCCACCGAACTCTTCAACAAGTGCGAAATCTTCTATACCCGCAGGGTGGGAAGTACGCCGAAGAACTTTGGTCTGCCTTACGACAGTCTTCACCAGAACGAGAAGGTAACGAAAAATCCCGACCAGACCCGCATCATCAATGCCACCAAAATTTCGGGAAGAAATGCAAAGGGGCTGGGCATCGGCTTTTTCAACGGCATGACCACCAACACCTGGGCCAGTATTCAGGACACCATCACCGGAGCGTCGCGCAGAATCATGACCCAGCCCTTTACCAATTACAATGTGCTGGTTTTCGACCAGAACCTGAAGAACAACTCCTATGTTACCCTCATCAACACCAATTACTGGACCCCGGAGGATGGGTACTCAGCCAATGTTACCGGCGCGGAGACCAGCATCAAAAACAAGAAAAGCACCTTTCAGGTATTTGGCCGGTTCAACCTGAGCCAGCAATTTACAAAAGGGACCAGTCCTGTATTCGGGCACCAGTATACGGTGTCATTATCACGGCCCACCGGACGATTCCAGTACCAGCTGCTCCGCCAGGAAACCAGCAATACATACGACCCCAATGATATGGGTTTTTTGACTTACAACAACGAAACCTATAACCGGCTGCAACTTTCATACTTTACCTTCGACCCGTTCTGGATCATCATCAACTCACAAACCGACTTCCAGGTTATCTATTCAACGCTTTACAAACCCTACCTCTTTAAAAACCTTGAATTTGCACTCAACAACACAACCACTTACCTTAAATACTGGATCAGCTCCTTTTCCATCGGCATTCAGCCCATGGGATTCAAAGATTATTATGAACC
>JBAXFM010000546.1:0-2106 GCA_037139855.1 Bacteroidota bacterium | reverse complement strand
CTCCTTTTCAACCCTGAAGTAATCTTCGAGGATTGGCTGCAACACCTTCCACTGGTCAAAACGCAGATTATCAATGAGGATGACAAACAACGGCTTGTTGTCATTCATCAGAGGGAAAACTTTCTCCTTGATGAGCGTATGCGACTGAACAGGTTTATTCTGCCCTTTACCACTCATCCAGTCAATATAATTCCGCTCCACGAATTTGCAAAAAACCTGATTGGCCTCATCCTTCTGCATCTTGAGCACCTGATTCATTCCATCGTCCATCAACTGGCCAAGCTTCAGTTCCCAGTAAGTGAGTTTTTTATATACTTCCGTCCACTCTTCAAAATTCAAACGGTTGCTGATCTCCATACCGATGCTGCGAAATTCCTGTTGATACTGGTGTGTTGTTTTTTCACTGACCAGTTTCTTATTTTCCAGGTTTTTTTTCAGACACAGGAGTATCTGATTTGGCTTAACCGGTTTAATCAGGTAATCGGCAATGCTCGAACCAATCGCATCTTCCATGATACTCTCCTCCTCACTTTTGGTGATCATCACCACAGGCAATGAGGGATATATTGCCTTTACGCGCATTAATGTTTCAATGCCCGACAAACCCGGCATTTGTTCATCCAGAAACACAATATCAAAAGGATTGCTCTTGATCATTTCAATTGCATCATGTCCATTGTTGACCGTTGAAACATCATATCCCTTTTCTTTCAGAAATATGATATGCGGCTTCAGCAGGTCAATCTCATCATCAACCCATAAAATTGCGATCTTATCCATAGTTATTGTTTGCTTAAATAAATGTCGTAAGTTTGTTTTTATTGTGCCTGGCGCATTGTTTTATATTTCTTTAACAAATTTACGTGATTTTGCCTACTACCAATAAACAAAAGATTATCAATGATCCGGTATATGGATTCATCACCATTCCTGATGCCCTTATATTCGATGTAATTGAGCATCCATATTTTCAGCGGTTACGACGGATCAAGCAATTAGGCCTCACGCATTACACCTATCCGTCGGCCATGCATACCCGTTTTCAACATGCCCTGGGCGCCATGCACCTGATGGGACTTGCCATTGGAGTGCTTCGTTCAAAAGGGATTGAAATAACCCAGGGAGAAGCAACAGGGCTAAACCTCGCCATCCTGCTCCACGACATCGGTCATGGACCGTTTTCGCATACCCTTGAGCTGGCCATTGTTCGCGACCTTACCCATGAAGACATGTCGAAACTCTTCCTCGCCGAACTTAACCGTCAGTTCGATGGCCAACTTGACATTGCCTGCGCCATTTTTGACAACACCTACCCAAAGAAATTTCTGCATCAGCTGGTTTCGAGTCAGCTGGACATGGACCGGCTTGACTACCTTGCCCGCGACAGCTTTTTTACCGGTGTTGCAGAAGGAGTGATCAGTTACGACCGCATCATTAAAATGCTGACCGTCAGCAATGATGAATTAGTTGTTGAAGGCAAAGGCATTTATTCCATTGAAAAATTTCTTATTTCACGCAGGCTCATGTACTGGCAGGTTTACCTTCATAAAACCGTTATTGCTGCCGACCAGTTGCTGGTGAACCTGCTGAAACGGGCAAAATTTCTGAGCGAAAAAGGTTTTCCGCTCTTTGCAACCCCGGCCTTTGATGCTTTCCTTCGGAACAATCCCACGACCGTTGATTTTGAAACTGACCCCAGGTGGCTTGATCTCTTTGCTAAACTCGATGATTTTGATGTGTTCGCCTCACTCAAAGTTTGGGCCAGCCATCCCGATCCGATTTTATCGGACCTTTGTGAGAATCTTGTTAACCGGCGGCTCTTCAGGGTTGAGATGCAAACCAAACCCTTCGACCCGGATTATGTAGCAAAGATTAAACAGAAAACCCTTGAAGCATTTCATCTGGCGCCTGATGAGATCGGATATTATTTTACCTGCGACAAAGTGGAAAATAAGGCTTACGACCCCCGCCATGAGCGCATCATGATCAAAGGCAAGTCAAACGAGTTGATTGACATTTCCGAAGCATCCGAACAGCTCAATAATGCCGTGATGCCGACAACGGTGAGCAAGTATTTGCTGTGCTATCCGAAAGAGATACGATGAA
>JBAXFM010000545.1:0-2108 GCA_037139855.1 Bacteroidota bacterium | reverse complement strand
CCAAAAACAAATTTCAAAGGCAGGGGATTATACATTTTCAAGGTTTTTATTGGTTTAATTTCAGTGATTACCGGCTTCTGATCAAGAGTTTGTCTGATACCACCGCCCTGTTTCCATCAGTTATCCTCATTTGGTAAATTCCATCCGGAATATCAGGCAACCTTAAAACTATATCTGCACCGCAGACATGTTCTCGGCTGTAAACTATTTGTCCAGGTGCATTATAAATAATTAATGTCGCATTGAAGATGTTTTTTGTTAGCCGTATTTTTGTATTCCCTGAAAAAGGATTTGGAGAAATCAGCACGCCAGGATTTATATAACTTTCTGGGGATCCAGTTAAAACGCAAGGGTTTGACACCATTGCTCCGGAAGCAACAATGGGGAAAACTGGTGTGCTTGACACAACAGACGAGGATATCTGAGGAACTGCATTATTGACAATGGTCGCGGGACTTCCTGTCATCGGATTTGGTGAATTTTGATTATCACATCCGGTGTGGCCTCCCTCATTTGTTTTTATCAGAAAAATGTCGTCAGAACCGGCGCCATAACTTTTGGTATGGCCTGAAACAATAAAACCGTCATCAGCGGTTTGCTTAGCTGAACACCCATAATCATTTTCCTCCCCGCCAAACGTCCTGGCCCAATTCAGATCACCCGAATCATTTATATTCAATATGCAGCAATCGAACAAACCATTGCCAAAGCTATTTGTATACCCTGCAACAATGTAACTTCCGTTGGATGCAGCCTGAATCCATGTTGAAATATCATCACCAACTCCACCATAAGTTCTGGACCACAATAAATTCCCTGCCTGATCGGTCGCAAACACAAAAACATCATTAAGCCCGGCACCAAAACTTTGAGTTCTTCCGGCACTTATGAAGCCTGAACCAGTTTGAAGAACATAATAACAATCATCATAACCTGTTCCACCGTATGTTTTAGCCCATACGATATTCCCCAACAAATCGATCTTTATTAAAAGGGCGTCACTGTCGCCGACGCCAAAACTGGTTGTTCTTCCGGCAATTATAAACCCCCCATCCGAAGTTTGACGTACACATTCTCCCCTGTCGAAACCGATTCCTCCGTAGGTTTTATTCAATAAAACATTTCCATCGGCATCTGTCTTTAAAAAGTAAATATCGGGAAGGTTGCCGGCGCCATAACTCTTTGTGTATCCTGCAATGGCAAATCCACCATCCGATAGCTGAACAATCGAATTACCCATATAATCATTTGTTCCGCCAACAGTTTTTGCCCATTGAACATCCCCAGCCTCATTGGTTTTTATCAGGAATACACTTTTCAGTCCTATAGCAGATGTAGCACTTGCAATAATATACCCGCCATCGGCTGTAAGTTCGACAGATTCTATGCCTCCGGCGGTTTCAGGAGCTCCAAAGACTTTCGTCCACAGTGTATCTCCCTGTGCATCTGTTTTTATCAGTGAAATTCTTGAAAGTCCCATCCCAAACCACGATGAACCCGTGATAATATAGCCCCCATCAGGTGTCTGATGCGCACATGTTGCATAATCATCGAGCAATCCACCATAGGTACGTTGAAAAACGGGTTGAGCATATACAAGGGAACACGAAAGGAAAAACAACGCCGTAAGATTTTTTTTCATTATCCTTTTCAGGATAAGACAGTTCAACTTATTCATATGATTTACATTTATAACCTTCCCCATTGATCACGAAGGAACTGCCAAAATATATTGCCCCACCCGGGTAATTCGCTTTTTGTGACCAGGTATTTTGGCTATCCAGGAAATTTCCTGATAAAATAAAAGTGACCAGCTGGAGGATTGTCAGAATTGATTTTTCCGGTTTGGTGGAGTGGTGAAGTATCATCATGACCTTGTATTTGAGAATTATAGATTACCGGGTTTTTTGATTTTTGTATATGCAGAGCGTTGTTAGTCAATATAGGCATTACTCAGAGAAAAAGAACTATTCCATATTGTCAGGATTGAGATTTAAACACTGACAGGTCTTAAAACTCCGAACACTCCAGCCTCCCACTGTACCCGCTCCGTCCGCCTGGCATCCCAATGCCTGATGATCCTGCCGAGCCGCCGAAGATGCTCAGCC
>JBAXFM010000544.1:0-2125 GCA_037139855.1 Bacteroidota bacterium | reverse complement strand
TTATCCAATACATAAATAATGTCCTCGAAATCGGAACTGGTTCTCAGGTCATTGCCTCCCCTGTTTTTTAATGCCACAAATTTTGAAGCTAAAAAATAGGCTGTTTTAAATAGGCGGACGATCATCCCATCTTCAAATTTGTAATCAAATGTATGCGCCATGCCTTTTTCATACCAAACATTGGTGAATCCTAAAACGGAGGCATCAACGGGCATGATATCTACTTTTATTCCTGCATACCTCCACCTGCAAATTACGCCGTCCTCGGTGTCATTCATGAATTTAAGCTTGCGTAGCTGCTCTTCCAATTGACTGAATTGCGAATAGGTAATCAGTTCTACAACACAATCTACATCATTGGTTGGACGGACATCGGTAGCTGCTGCGTCGGTGGCATATATTTCAGTTACCGACCCACCGACAAACACGACACCGGGCAACAAATAATCCAGTCCCTGTGCAACTTTGTGCAACATAATCAGATTTGACATACTTCCTCTACTTTCAGTCGTTTTTTGAATTCTGCTATTGCTAAATTAACTTCCCGTGCGCGTCCGATCCTGATCACATCTGCCAGTGCAAGCAGTTCATACAAGGCTTTGTCATCCGTTACGGCATCGGGCACAGTTTTGTACAATGGCTCAATGGCCTGTCCACGCAGGGTTCCTTTTACGCTTTGCCACACGTAGTTTTCGGCGCCTGCTGCAATGCTTGCGTTGATGGGTGGTGCGGAATGTGCTGTTGGGAAGCCCCGCACCACAGCGCCCGGTAATGCCGGGAAAACATATTTCAGACCCGAAACCAGAAAATCTAGAAATGAAGAAGTGTAAACAGTGCGCTTGCTCTCAGAAACCAATCCGGCCAGCCTGCTGCGCTCCAGGCTCTCACTAACTTCGGATGGGCTGATCTTAAGGCTCTCGGCAATATCCTGAAAGCGCCATGCATTGCCTTGCAAAGTGCAAATTTTTAACAAAATAACCACATCCTGTGGGCGCATTCCGTTATGTGTTTTCATATAATTTAATTCTTTGCGATTCGCGAATTGCAAAGATAGGTACTATTGTTCTGAAATAATGATAAATACACAGAATATTTTATTGAATAACAATTGATTTATTATTTGGTATTGGTACTAAATGGTTTTAGGATGAATTAGTGACTGCATAAACAATATGATTAACCTTGAATGCCCGGTAAACATCCTTCAAGGCTGATCAGTTCTGTATGGGATTTTACCGTGTCCAGCAGGTCTGGTTTGTTGTTTTGTTCATGGATGCATGAGAATAGCGTGATTAAGCAAATCATTGGTATGGTGAACGTGAACCTCCCCAACTTGAGGTCACAAATTGTTACCTCAAGTTCACCATTTCCTCATAGGTCAACTGGAAAAGAAAATTATATGTAAATCTTACCGAAAACAGTTTCTTCTGAAAGAGTTGGGGGTTGATTGTTTAGATCCATATAATATTTTTTCTCCTTAATCGGATAAAATTATAAAGGTGAACAGATTGTTAATAAATATCATCAAAAAAAAGCCGCACAATAGGCAGCTTTACGAGAAAATCGGGAAATATATCGGGTTATTCAAAATCGGCGGTGGCTGGGGTTACCGGCGCCAATGTTGAAGAATCAATGGTGACTGAGTCGGTGGAATCATTGAAATCAGCGGTAACAGGCGTGACCGGCGCCAGCATGACAAGGGAGATCATCTCAGCAGGCATTTCCTCAAAGGTGGCTTCGGACGGGGTAACAGGAATCAGAGAATTGATCTCATTCACCGGGATCATTTCTTCAAAGGTTGCTTCCACCGGGGTGGATGGCGCCAAGGTTGTCAGTATGATGGCAGCGGTTTCATTTGTTACAGGGGTTGAAATGTTGTCGTTGCCTGCGAAAAGAATACTGGCCTGAAGGGTGAAGATTGCAGCTATGATGATCGTAGTTGTTTTCATTTTGTTGTTGTTTTTGATGTTGATGCAGCAAAGATATACCGGGTTGGGGAGGTGGTTGATATGGAATCGATTGGTTTGGGATAAAAACCGGTGAATGCGGGGGATGGGTCGGTAACTCTGAGATGCGCACTCTTTTTTGCTTTATTGTCCATATTTATCTATTCTTGCAAAAAAAA
>JBAXFM010000543.1:0-2143 GCA_037139855.1 Bacteroidota bacterium | reverse complement strand
CTTTGCTCGGTTTTATCCTGATTGTGCTGCTCCCCATCATGCTGGTGATGAAAATCCCGGTGAAGAAGTTCGTCAAAGCCATTGCAGAACCGGCCACCATTGCCTTTGCCACTACCAGCAGCGAATCGGCGCTGCCACGTGCCATGGAAAACATGGAGGCATTCGGGGTGCCCCGCAAAATCGTCTCCTTCGTCATGCCCACCGGGTACAGTTTCAACCTCGACGGCACCACGCTATACCTGGCCATGGCCTCCATCTTCGTTGCCAACATGGCGGGCATTCATCTTTCCTTTGAAACCCAGATCGTGATGATGTTTACCCTGATGCTTACCAGCAAAGGTGTTGCAGCCGTACCACGTGCTTCCCTGGTGATCCTTTTGGGCACCGCTGCCAGTTTTGGGCTTCCGACATGGCCCATTTTCATCATCCTCGGCATTGATGAACTGATGGACATGGCCCGTACCGCCATCAACGTGATCGGCAACTGCCTAGCAACCGTTGTTGTTGCGAAATGGGAGGGGGAGTTTAACGAAAAAGCGTCAGATATCGAATAAAAATGCCGGCGAAGATCCCTTTAACGTATCAATAAATCACCTTTTTTATACTATATTGAATCTATCCGCAAATTTTATACTGTATTTGCGTTTTAATCCGCAAATTTAACACAATGATCAAAAGACTTCTGGGGGAAAAATTGTCAGCGCGGTTTAATGACAAAAAAGCGATTGTCATAACGGGACCGCGCCAGAGCGGAAAAACCACCATGGTCAGATCTTTTACTGATCAGCGAAAAGAGACTTGCTTATGGTGGACAGGTGATGATTTTGAAGTCCGGGCGATGTTATCAAATGTTACCCTTGCAAGATTAAAATCACTTGTTGGGGAGGCCCGGATCCTTGTAATCGATGAGGCCCATCGCGTTGAAAATATCGGTCTGTGCATCAAAATGATAGTTGATAATATTCCCGGTGTCAAGGTAATTGCAACAGGATCATCGGCTTTTGATCTTGCAAACAGGATCAATGAACCCCTCACCGGCAGGAAATGGGAATTTCTGCTCGCCCCTTTCTCATTCAGGGAAATGTCAGATTCAGCCGGGTTGCTTCAGGAAAAAAGTTTGCTGTACCATCGCCTTGTCTTTGGATATTATCCTGAAGTTGTGACAAATCCCGGGAATGAGCGGCCCATCCTGAAACAGCTTGCTGACAGTTATTTATATAAAGACATCCTGGTTTGGGAAAACATTCATAAACCTGAACGCATGGAAAAATTGATTCAGGCACTGGCGCTGCAACTCGGGAACGAAGTTTCGTATCATGAACTGGGCAAGGTAACGGGACTGAATAACGAAACAGTCGAAAAATACATTGACCTGCTTGAAAAAGCTTTCGTTGTATTCCGTTTGAGATCATTCAGCAGAAATTTGCGCAATGAATTAAAAAAAAGCCGGAAAATCTATTTTTATGACAATGGGATCAGAAATGCCGTTATAAATGCTTTCAATCCTATTGACTTACGGGATGATAAGGGAGCCCTCTGGGAAAATTTCATGATCAGCGAAAGAATGAAGATGAACGCCTGCAATGAAAACAATTGCAACAGGTACTTCTGGCGCACAAATGCCCGGCAGGAGATTGACTATATCGAAGAACATGATTCGAAACTTTATGCCTTTGAGTTCAAATGGAACCCTGATGCAAGAGCCCCAAAGCATGGTGTGTTTTTAAGGGCATATCCCCAAAGTGAAATCCAGACAATTTCCCCAGGGAACTTTTTTGATTTTGTGGGGATTCAATGACGGGACTTTCCTTTTGATCGGCAACTGCCTTGCAACAGTCGCGGTTGCGAAATGAAAGGGAGTGATATATACACAGAAGCAGATACTGTGAAGGAACTGAAAGAGATGATAAAGGATGCTATAATCTGCCATTTTGATAAAGACAACCTTCCTGGCGTTGTACGTCTCCACTTTGTCAAAACGAAAGAAGAAATAATAAAAGACCTTTTTAGTTGCCCATTTTAACCTGTACCACCTGGCTGCTCTTCCTGCTCTGCTCGGCGGCAAAACCCATCAGGTGGCTTTCAATTGACTGGTCAATGGTGGAGGTCAGGTATTTGGGGTCCCGGTTGGCTACAGCCATCA
>JBAXFM010000542.1:0-2145 GCA_037139855.1 Bacteroidota bacterium | reverse complement strand
TGTAATTCAGAACTTGGCAGCGGCTGGCGCATGCCCACCGGATCGGAATGGTCGAACGTAGATGCATCCGGTGGCTGGTCAACTTCATTTGCTGCATATAATTCAGCGTTAAAGCTCCACCTGGGCGGGTATCTCATGGGCAACACCGGGTTGCTTACCAGTCGTGGCTCCGTGAGCGGGTACTGGTCAGGGACTCAATGGAGTGTCACTGTCGGTACATACCTGTACCTGAACACGACATACAGTGGTATGATCGATGACATCAAATCATATGGATTTTCCGTGCGTTGCATCAGGAATCTATAGGAAATGAATGCCGGATACGCATACACTCATCGCTTCAACAATGCTGGAATTCAACAATAAAGTTGCTATGCATAAAATATTCATCCTATCAATTTTGCTGGTGCTGACAGAAATAAGTGCAGTTGCCCAGGTGAGCATCAACACCGACGGCGCTGCTCCCGACGCCTCGGCAATACTGGACATTAAATCAACCAATAAAGGACTGTTGCCACCCCGGATGACCTTTGCCCAACGTAACGCGATCGTGAACCCTGCACCGGGGCTAGTGGTTGTTTGCACGAACTGCAAGGCCGATGGTACAGAATGTTTATCGTTATTCAGGGGCGGGAAATGGGAAAACCTGATAGGACACTGCACGCTACCGGTTCCTCCGGTTGGCGCGCTCCATCTGCATGAAACAACATGGATTATCTGGACCTGGAACCCGGCTCCCATCGCCACCGGGTACAAATGGAATACGACCGATAACTATGCCACGGCAATCGATGTGGGTACCTCCACACATAAAATTGAATCAGGATTGACAGCGGGAACCAGCTACACCCGGTATGTGTGGGCATACAATGCCTGTGGAAATTCACCTTCTGTCATGTTTACCGAACAAACCCTTGTAAATTGTGGTTCTTCGTTTACAAAAACACATACAGCCGGAACCGTTGCCCCGGTTACCAAAACCGTGACCTATGGCACCGTGACCAACATACCCGGTGAAGTCTCCAAATGCTGGATTACCCGGAATCTTGGCGCATCCCAGCAGCCCACAGCAGTCGATGACAACACGGAAGCCTCCGCCGGTTGGTACTGGCGGTTTAACCGGCTCCAGGGGTATAAGCACGATGGAACAACACTGACACCGGCATGGGCCTCATTTTCCTCCGAAAGCACTGACTGGGAATCGGTTAACGACCCTTGCACAATTTTATTGGGGAACCCCTGGCGAATTCCTACATATACTGAATGGCTTAACGTGGATGCCAACGGTAACTGGATCAACTGGCTTGGCCCATGGAACTCAGGTTTGAAAATACATGCTGAAGGGTATCTGAACCACTTCGAAAACGGGGTAGTTACTAATCGGGGAGCAGCCGGCTACTACTGGAGCAGTACGCAATTGACTTCAGTTAACGCCTGGGCCCTTTACTTCGACATCGGGAACAGCAACATGGAGCATAGTTTCAAACCTTTCGGGTACTCCACCCGCTGCATTCGAAATTAATATTTAATTTATGAATCGCTTCGAAAAACGTTTGATGAAAAAAATCACTGCTATTTTATTTGCCTGCCTTTTTGCGGGACTGACATTCGCCCAAGTGGGCATCAACAATGACAACAGCCTGCCAGATTTATCAGCCATGCTGGATATTAAATCAACAAACAAAGGTCTCTTGCCACCCCGGATGACCTTTGCCCAACGAAACGCAATCGTGAACCCTGCTCAGGGGCTGATGGTTGTTTGCACTAACTGTAAGGCTGATGGTACAGAGTGTTTATGTGTATTCAGGGTTGGTAAATGGGAAAACGTGATTGGCCAATGCATGCTTCCGGCTGCTCCCGTTGGGGGGATCCATTTGCATGCAACAACATGGATTATCTGGGTATGGAACCCCGCTCCTATCGCCACCGGGTACAAATGGAATACGACCGACAACTATTCCACGGCAATCGATATGGGCACTTCCACAATGAAAATTGAAACAGGATTTACGCCGGGAACCAATTACACCAGATATTTGTGGGCATACAATGTCTGTGGAAATTCACCTTCTGTCGTGTTTACCGAACAGACGCTGGTAAATTGTGGCATCTCCTTTACCAAAACACATATTGCCGGAACCGTTG
>JBAXFM010000541.1:0-2150 GCA_037139855.1 Bacteroidota bacterium | reverse complement strand
CTTCGAAGTCATTTTTAGTTGTCATGTAGTTAGCTCCAAGATAATTTCTGAACCGTTGTATATCGGTAGGGTATTTTGACTTCTGCAGTTCGATTAAGACGGTTTTTTTACGGCCATCAGCCTCTTTGATAATGGCTTTGAAATCGAGCCGGAACAAGGTCAGCCCTCTTCTTTCATCAGGCAGGATCGTTTCTTGCTGACTTAGGGTAACTTCCGTTACTTCAACATCCAAAATGACCGACAATACCTTTTTAGCCAACTTGTTGTTTTCCATCAAATATTTGAAGGCTTTGTCGTAAAGTGGGTTGATTATTTTCATGTCTTCGCCCTTTCTGTCACAGGAACAAATTGAGAATTATGAATTGAAAATTGAAAACGTGACGCAGTTCAAGTTACAAAAATACTCCAAAAAAATGACAAATGACGAATGACGAATGACAATGATCCATCCTTATTAGTGCGGAAATAAGATCATTAGCCGGCAGCCGCAAACTCCCCTCTCCGTGTCGGAGAGGGGTTGGGGGTGAGGTATTGAAGAAGGGCCACCTCCACTTCAAGAAAAGGAAGGGAAGGTGGACCTGACAACCAAATAAACCGGCTTTGAACCCTATTTGCGGATCAATACCTTTTTCAAAACCCTGTTGTTACCGTTGCTGACGACCACCGTATATAATCCCGCAGGGGCTGGCCTCAGATCGATCTGCTGTTCGTATTTCCCGGTTACATGGATATCCCTGACCTCAAAAAGCTGAACGCCAAGGCCTGAAAAAACCCTGATCGTGAATGGCCCGGTTGAGTGGCTGGATATTGAAACAGTAAATAAACCGTCATTGGGGACGGGGTATACTGTCACATAACCTTCCCTCAATTCAGGTACACCGACCATCTGCAAATATTGATGGTTGGATGAATCAGAACTGCACCCTCCGAGGTTAACCACACACCAGTACCAGCCGGTTTGCGTGGCCGAATACTCCTGGCCGGTCGCCCCGGGGATAAGATTTCCGCTTCCACCCTGGGAGGCCGAAAAATACCACTGGTTTCCTGCCGCTGCGCTGCTGGTCAGCATCATTCCGGTGGCATTGACAACAGGTGCGACGGGGATCGGATTCACAATGACGGGGAAATTGGGCGAAACCGGTCCGTTTCCGCACAGGTTGTTTCCTGACACAGTAATATCCCCGGATGAAGCATTGGAGGCAAAATCAACCGTGATGCTGTTCGTGCCGTTTCCGCTGGCAATGGTAGCACCTGCCGGCAAGACCCAGACATAATAGGTTGCCCCGTTGACTGGGGCACAGGTGTAAGCAATCCCTGTTTCACCTGTGCATAGCACTGAGGTGCCGCTGATACTTCCGGCCGGGTCAGGCAGCGGATTCACCGTGACGTTCAACTGTGATGGTGAAGTGGCCGAACATCCGTTTACATTGGTGTAATTTACTTCAACCCATTGCGTGCCGATGGTGTTCCAGTTCACGGTAATTGCCTCCGTTCCTGCACCGGAGGTAATGATTCCACCCAGTGAAACAACCCAGGAATAGCCGGTCATACCGGTCTGGGTGCTGTAAATATTTCCGGTTGAAACTGCACATACCGCTTCAGGACCGGTTATGACCGGTACCGCCGACTGGTTAACGGTGACATTGAACACCGAGGCAGTGGCTGCCGCACACCCGCTGGCATTGGAATAGTTCACCGATACACTTTGCGAACCGGCAGTGTTCCAGGTTACCGTGATCGAATTTGTTCCTGCACCTGCCGTTATCGTTCCCCCGGCTGAAATATTCCATGTATATCCTGCCATTCCCGGCTGGGTGGTATAAACATTCCCCGCTGAACCTGAACAGACCGATGCTGATCCTGTGATCGCCGGAACAGGCAATGGGTTGACAGTTACATTATACGCTGACGGTGAAGCTGCCTGGCACCCGGCCGCACTGGTGTAAGACACACTCACGGTTTGCGCCCCCGGAGTATTCCAGGTCACGGTTACGGTGTTGCTGGAAGAGGTACCCCCGGCAGTGATGATGCCGCCGGCAGAAACCGTCCAGGAATACCCGGTCATCCCTGCCTCGGTGACATAAAGATTACCCGTTGAACTGGCACAGGCAACAGCGGGTCCCGAAAGGGTTGGGACCGGTAACGGGGCC
>JBAXFM010000540.1:0-2152 GCA_037139855.1 Bacteroidota bacterium | reverse complement strand
CGCTTTGCCGGGGAAAACGCCCGCCAACCTGCCTTCGCCGGAACAGACGGATCAACTTACAGTATTGAAAACAAGGTAAAGTGGTCGCAGGGAAACGGTGGAAGGGAGCCGGATGGTCCGGTTTGTCATAGAACTTTCTCCTTGCCGATCTGGAATTAAAAAGGAGAAATTTTAAAAACTGAGCCGCAGCCTTATTAACCTTGAAAACATGGTGCGCACCCTCAACGGTAATGAAACCCGACCAAGCCGATCAATCACAAACCATGGATTCGCAACAAAATTTTATTTTTATTATTAGCCGTATTATTTTGCTTTTGAAAAGTAAATATTTTTATCTTTGATGATGTAATCACCTTTTACTAAAATTCTGTCTTAAAACCAATTGTTTACACTTAAAACATGGAGGTGCCTGTGAAGAATTTTATATGTCTGGTTACTGCTATTCGTTTTAATTTCGGGTTTTTTACAGAAATCTCCGACAGGCGACATTTATTTGCACCGGCTAACTACCGGTGAACCTGCGGCTACAAGGTTTTTAGGAGATCAGCTTAATGCTGTTTCATCCTGGTTTGTCGACTTTGAAATTGGTCAAGAGTCATGGCTTCAATCTGATGCAGGAAAAGCAAACATCAACTTTTAAAACAAAATAGCATGAAAAAAGCACTCTTTATCCTCATGTTTCTGATAGTTTCCACGGCCGCTGTCCTGGCACAGCCTCCTCCTCCTCCTGAAACAGCAAACAATGGCGGTAACAACGGGCCCATTGGCGGCAACGGCGCCCCCATCGACGGGGGAGTGGCCATCACATTGATTATGGCGGCGGGTTATGGCGCCTGGAAATTGTTTAAATCCATAAAATTAAAACCGGCTGAATGAGGCTGCATTCCCATTCCTTGTTGCCCGATTAAAGTAAGCGACAATACATGGATAACGGTATCAACTTGATCAATCTAAAAATTGTCATGAATTATTCGCGTTATAAAAGCTTGAGAAAGATCTGACCGATTTTTTCATCTTGCTTTTTAAAAAGCAGCACTAAATTTGCCTGAAAGGGTTTAATTCAATTCTGTTGAAATTTATGGTGCCTGAAAAAAAATATTTAAACCGAAGCCTTATGAAAATTAACAAAATTTTCGCCATCGCATTCCTTTGCTTAATTTCCTGGATCGTTAATGGCCAGATCATCAACGATCCGGGAAATATGGTTTCATACCGCGGCAACAACAGTGTAACTTATTCGATAAGGATCGATCTGACCTGTGTCCCGACAGGGTCGGTATGGGGTGGCTGCAGCTCAACATACTATACAGACGATTCAAATATTAAAGCGGCAGCCCGTCATGCCTTCGGATTAAGCTATGGCGGAATTTACATCGTGTATGTTGAGATCAGGCCCGGGCAGGGCAGCTATACGGGTTGTCTTTTAAATGGGATCACCAGTCAAAATTATGCTGCATGGCCGGGCAGCTATGTTATCACAGGTTATACTCAGGAATCAGGTTCTTCTGTTCCCAAAACGCCGGATACTCCAACATCAGATTCGCCCGGGTGCGGAAGCGTAACATTATCAAAAACCGGAACCCCGCCGGTTGACCAGACCTGGTATTGGGAAACATCTGCCACAGGTACAAGCACCAATAATTCATCAGGCACCTATGTTGTTTCAACGTCAGGTACATATTACCTCCGTTCTTACAGATCCTGCGATGCCGTGTGGAGCAACACTGCAAGCCTGGCAGTGGTTGTCGATGCCGCTGATCCTCCAACAGCTTCAGGTAAAACAATTTATGCAGGAAACAGCACCAGCCTGACTGCCAGCGGAAGCTACGGCAACTACAGATGGTATGATGCCCCTTCGGGTGGTAACCTGCTGCAAACCGGGGCTTTGTACTCAACACCAACGCTCAACCAGACAACCGATTATTATGCAGAAGCCTACACTCAGGCATTAGCACCCTCTTCAACTTATACGTTTACCAATTGTGGTGTATTTGGCAGGTTGGGCCCAAATCAAACCCAGGCCAACAGTGCTTACAGCGGCACTTCGTTGAGTGGAAGTGTTACAATTTACGGCTCGGGGATACAGAAATGGATTGTGCCATCAACAGGGAGCTACACCATTGATGCCTATGGAGCGCAAGGCGGAACTGTT
>JBAXFM010000539.1:0-2157 GCA_037139855.1 Bacteroidota bacterium | reverse complement strand
TGCGTTGGCTCACCTGTTGACGACCAGCTGATCCAACTGAGTTTTCCAAGCCGGCTGTTCAATGGAACCGGTGCGGGCGGGTTCTCCTCTTCGCTGGGTTTGATGGTATGGCGGTTGAACTTCACATTCAGGATTTCATCCAGCTGTAATTGAACTTCATGTGCTCTCTTCACCAGATCAGGGCTGGCTGATGGGGTACTATTCAATGCCTGTAGGATACTGGCAGCACGTTTGCTCAATGCTTCTGCATAATTTTCTGTTCCCTGCATCACGCGGGTGAGTTCAGCAACTTTTTTATGAAAGCCGACCATGGCCATGCGGTCGCTGGCTGGCAGGGTGGTGTTGTTGAGCGCCACGGCATTGAATTCAACAGGTCCGGCCAAAGGTTTGGTCTCCCCATTGGAGGTGAGGGTCATGCTCACCTTGTATTTTCCGGGCATGGCCAGCACCCCGCTGCCATTGTCGCCCATCGGATCAAATTTATCGGTTTCAACGATGCGGGTTGACTGATACCTCAGATCCCAGTTGAGTCTGTTGATACCTTTCGAGGGGCTTTTACGGATGATTCGTACCGGAGAACCATTGGCATCGGTAACCGTGAAGGTAAGGAATGGATCAATTTCAAGCTTTTCGGCCCGAAGGTCAGCCTCGGTAGGTTGCGGAATGGGTTCTCCTTTTTTAAATAATTCTGTTTCTTTCTCCTTCCGGATATCTTTTTTAGTTTTGGGAACCTCTTTGATGAAATAGGTGAAAACGGCTCCGAAATCTGGATTTTTGGCAACGTAAACCGTCGATCCCTGCGAACCTTTCGTATCGGTTGGCAAATACATCAGGGCATCCTTCACCGGGAAGAGGTATCCGTTTTGATCAAGATTCTCTTTTTTAAGGTTGCGCAGGGGGGTGAAATCATCCAGAATGTAGAATCCACGGCCAAAGGTGGCCAGTACCAGGTCATTTTCACGTTTCTGGATGGTCATATCTTTTACGCACACCGAAGGGAGACCCGATTTCAACTGTATCCAGTTCTTTCCACCGTCAATGGTAAAGAATACGCCAAATTCAGTTCCGGCAAAAAGCAGATCGGGGTTGACAAAATCCTGCATGATGCAGTGAACTGTGCCATTTACCGGAAGGTTTCCGGCGATGGAGACCCAGGTTTTCCCCTTATCAGAGCTTTTAAGCAGATAGGGCTTGAAGTCATCACGCAGAATATTGTCAAACGAAGCGAATACTACGTTTTCATCAAAACGGGAGGCGAAAATATCACTTACATATGTGTTTTCAGGAATTCCGGGGAATTTGTCGATTTTTGTCCAGCTTTTCGCATCTTCCGATACCTGGATCAGGCCGTCATCGGTTCCGGCAAACAGCAGGTTTTCCTTCAACGGCGACTCATCGAAGGAGATAATTGTTCCGTACAAGGAGGTTGAAATATCTTTCTGAACGGCATCGATGGGCCAGTATTTTCCCATCACGGGCCATTTATTGCGGTCAATTTTCGCAGTCAGGTCATCGCTGATCACCTGCCAGGTATCTCCGCGGTCGTCTCTGCGAAAAACTTTGTTTGCGGTAGTGTAAAGCCGGTGATGTGCATGAGGGCTGATGATGAGTGGCGTATTCCAGTTCCATTGGTAGCTGTCTTCACCCTGGCGTGGTTCAGGCCTGATATCAACAGCCTCCTGACTTTTCCGGTCATAGCGAACCATGCCGCCATATTGCGATTCGGCATACACGATGTTAGGGTCGATGGCGTCGATTTGTGACCAGAAACCATCGCCGCCATTGGTGTTGAACCAGTCGTCGGTGAGAACGCCTGCCCCGGCTGTACTACGTGAGGGGCCTCCCATGCTGTTGTTGTCCTGGGTTCCGCCATACACATAGTAAAACGGTGTGGTATTGTCTACCTGTACCCGGTAAAATTGCACGACCGGGAGGTTTGACTTGAAGATAAACTCTTTGCCGCCGTCGAAGGATTCGTAAGCGCCGCCATCGCTGCCGATGAAAATATGTTTGGTATCGTCGGGATCAATCCACATGGCGTGATCATCCACATGACGTTTGTTGTTGCCTACCTGACGCCATGTTTTGCCACCATCTTCGGTAACCTGTGAGACAGTTTCAGTAGAATAGACTTTGTCAACATCTTTGGGATCGCAG
>JBAXFM010000538.1:0-2169 GCA_037139855.1 Bacteroidota bacterium | reverse complement strand
TCCCGTTCTGCCTGACAACCTCAAGTTGCTTATGATATCTCCTGATGTTTTTCGAAGAATACAATTCGGGTTCCCTCAGGCGGGGCATAACCTTCAATAAATGATTTGCAAGCATTACTCCCTCGATAACCAGTTCCTGTCGCCTGGTGATCTTGTTGTATCGGCTCCCATAGTATGTAACATAAAAAAAGGACGATTCGGTTTCGATGGCAGGGTCGTGTTCCCCTGATGATGACTGGCCTGAGCAATAAGTGGATGTAATCAAAAGGATAAGCAAGGTCAGCGTCCCTGAAAATGAATTGTTTTTCATAATTGACAACTTTTTTGAAGGTTCAAAAAAGTAGAGTCATATCATAGGCCGGATTTTAAAAAGGGCTAAATAGAAGAGATATTGTAATTATCCTGAAAGCTTTAAACGATAATTCGCGTAACAGGCTGATGCAAAAATGAAGGCAAGAATAATACTATGGAAATATAATGTATAACGCAATATCATACCCGGTATATTATGGGACGATGAATAATTATATTTTGTCCTCATCTTCTCTGCTAATGCCTAATCCGGAAATTTCTTTCCCAAGTTGTTGGTCTATTTCAACCTCTGTAACACCAACCGATTTAAAGAATTCCTGAAACTGGTCATAGTTTTTCCAATCATCATAACACCGTAATGACTGGTAAAATCTGATGATCTCAAAGATTGTTTGATCCTCATTTTCATTCCTTCCCCAGTATAATTTCCGATAATCACCTTTCCCATCTGAAATCTCGCACCCGATATAAGAATAGATTCCACATCCGACAGGTTTACAATGGTCAAAAATCTTAATACAATTAAAGTTCCCGATTGTTGGACTAATGAAGTGTAGGTTTGTCGAGTATAACTCGTACTTAAACAATAAAACGTCTGAAGAATATTGATAATTAAATGACTTCTTAATCCACAGTGTCACTTTAGGGTCTTTAAATGGAGCATCGTATCTATTTCCAGACTGGTAATTTTTATAAACAGAAATCCATACATCTTTTCGATGATCCTGAATAACCAATTGGTTGTCCTGATTATCATCCTGATTTATTTGTTCCTCAAAAATTTCAAACATATGTGGTGTGGCGGAAAAAGTCAATCGGAAGTTTTCACTTACCAGTTCAGGAATTTTCCCCCGGGTTCCACAGCCGTAACAGTTATAAAGGAAACGGAACAAGGTATGTTCCCCATTGATAAAAAAGTCAAAATTGACATATTTTTCTCTTCCGGGTGGATTACAAAAAAAACGAATGTCAACACTAATCGAGTTGTGTTTCCAAATGAAGGAGAGATGATCATGACAATCATTGAAAAAATCGCACCTATGAGTGAGCAATTTGTTCTTTTTGTTATGTGAATTGTCTTTAGTTTCCATGGTAATAAATATTTTAGGTTCAACATTATTACACCAGTCAGTGGAAATGGAAGGAGAGAATTTTTTGGAACATTTTTGTCCTTTCGATTCACATCGTTTTTACCACCGTGGCGTTCACACTCGGTAGGTCTCCAATCAAGGAATCCTGAAGTTTTTTAAAAGTCCCTTTCTTTAAAAACCGCCAATAAAAAGCTATTAAGCGAATAATCAATGTAGAACAGGTGTTTCCCAAGGTAAATACTTTCGATGGGATTATACCACTGCGCAGTACCTCCACGGTGTGCGGAAGCATTTATTTGAATATTCCCAATGTTGCCAATCACATCGGCATATGCGCCGGTTGGGCCAACTGAAAAATAGCCGGTAACCTCTATATTAATGTCAATATCATCAAACTTTTCAATAATGATTTTATCGAATGCCATCAAACCCCGGTGTCCATTTTTTTTGGGATTAGGATGCTTTGTGAACTCTTTTGTACTTCCATTTGTTTCGGGAAAGTGCATAATCCAGGCATAACTTATAAAACCTGTAAATTGATAGTCAGTGTTGTCGATTTGAAACACCTTGCTGATGGAATCCAACTTTAGTTCCATCTTGCGAAATTCTGGTTTTGTCATTAGGCAATGATTTTACAAGGTTAAACATCATTGCATCAGGAAAATTCAGCGGAATGGGAAAGGGGGAAATAAAAAAACGAACCCTTTTGACCTTACGTCCACATCGTTTTGCCACCGTGGCGTTCGAGACTCGGTTGGCACCCATT
>JBAXFM010000537.1:0-2170 GCA_037139855.1 Bacteroidota bacterium | reverse complement strand
ACAAACTGAAAGAGATGCAGGGATTGTTTATGAAAGAAGCTGAGAAATATCATGTCCTGCCAATTGACGACAGGCTTCTGGAAAGAACCAATGCCGAGTTGATGGGCCGACCGACTGTTATGGGCAACAGAAATACCGTAACCTACGGAGAAGGAATGAAGGGAATGGGGGTTGATATTTTTATCGACCTTAGAAGTAAATCATTCACCATCACTGCCGATGTTACCACAGATGCCAATGGAAACGGCGTAATTGTTTGCCAGGGCGGGCGGTTTGGAGGTCTCTCTTTTTACCTGAAAAACGGCAAACCTGCCTTTACTTACAATTACCTGGGGATGCAATCAACGCAAATTATTGCTGCCACTGCACTGAAACCGGGAAACTATAAACTGGTTTACGACTTCAGGTACGATGGCGGAGGAATGGGAAAAGGAGGCGTTGGTACAATTACTGTAAATGGGAAAACGGTTGCTGAAGGCAGGATTGAAAAGACACAGCCCGGTGTATTTTCGGTTGATGACCTGGCAGATGTTGGCCTTGACGAGGGTACTCCTGTAGCCGATTATGGCAAATCTTCAAAATTCAACGGTAAAATTGATTACGTAACCATTGAACGGAACAAATAGTACCTGCACACCCGGTTGAGGCTGTCTCAAAAGTCATTAACCACAAAGTATCACAAAGTACGGCACAAAGTAGACAGAAATGATATTCAGACACTTAGTGTCTCTTTGTGGGAAACTTCGTGTCCTTTGTGGTTAAATAAAACACTTTTGAGACAGCCTCCCGGGTGATGGGGAGCGAGAAATTTTCATTCATCAATACCGAGAATAAATATTTATGAAACAATCTTTACTGATAGTTTTGGCCATTTTCCTCATGACCATTCAGGTCTCTGGCCAAGTCTATACAAATAAGTTAGTAGGTGATAAAAACCTGGTGCTAAAAGACAGCCTGGAGAAGCAGGCATATCCATATGCATTACCAATCTGGGGTAAAAAAGCAGCAGCCAAAGGATATCAGCTTCCCTACTCTGCCGGGATCAGTGTTAATTATCTGTGGCAGGAATCGGAACTCGTCATTGATGATCTCATGGTTGGATTTAATGGCGGGGAGATGCATAGCCTGGACGAAATCATAAGGTTCGACAAGGCTACTTCCTCTGCCAATGCAATTAATATTCGTCCGGATTTCTGGTTATTCCCTTTTTTAAATGTATACGGGATCCTGGCATTTGCAAAAAGCTCGACCGCAATTGATGCCGGAATCTGGATGCCCAATCTTGACAGTTCATGGTCGCAGGCAGGCACCCTGTCCACAAAAGCAAACTTTGACGCTACTTCACTGGGTTTCGGTATAACACCGACCTTTGGCGTAGGAGGGGTTTGGATCGCACTGGATATGAATTTCGTATGGACGGACGTCAGCGCCCTAAACAAGCCTGTGTTCACATTTGTATTCGGGCCAAGGCTTGGCAAGACATTCAAATTTAAAAATCCGGATATGAATATTGCAGGCTGGGTTGGTGCTTTCAGGCTGAACTACTCTGCGGCTACCAGTGGTTCAATTAACCTGGCAGACCTCTTCCCAGCCGGGGAATTACAAGGAAAAGTCAATCAGGGTTTTGAAAAAGTTAACGAAACCTCAATGCAGGTTGAAACCTGGTGGAGCAGCTTAACATCGGTAGAGCAAAAAAATCCGATCAATAAATCAAAATACGATGCAGCAAACAAAGCCCTGGCAAAGGCATCAGGCGTACTCACGGCCGCCGATGGTGCACTGAATGACGGGAAAAGCGCAACTGTTGAGTATTCCCTTGATAAAACCCTGAAGAACAAATGGAACTTTCTGATTGGGACACAGTTTCAGATCAACCGGCACCTCATGCTCCGGGCTGAGTATGGATTCTTAGGTACCCGACAACAATTCATAGGAGGGTTGCAATATCGTTTTGGATTGTAACATATAAGGATAACTGATGAATACCTTTTTGCGATGAAATCTATAATTGACAATTACGCGCTGTTTTTCAACTTCATTGATCAATACCTCCCTGGTGGATTTAAGGATATTGACCGGCCTGATCCGTTGATCGTGAAGCTTGAAAAAATGACTGAAGCCAATAACCAGTTCTTCTGCCTTTTCGATCTCATTCAATTGAAGATTCTTT
>JBAXFM010000536.1:0-2194 GCA_037139855.1 Bacteroidota bacterium | reverse complement strand
TGGGCTACCGTTGGTTCCTGTGCGCAGATTGGCAAACATTGCCATCTCAGTGGCGGGGTGGGTATCGGTGGAGTACTGGAACCTGTTCAGGCAGCCCCGGTCATCATTGAAGACAACTGTTTTCTGGGGTCGCGATGCATTGTGGTTGAGGGTGTTCATATTGGAAGCGAAGCTGTCCTCGGCGCCAACGTTGTGTTAACCGGTTCAACAAAAATCATTGATGTTTCCGGCGAAAAACCGGTAGAATATAAAGGGTATGTCCCCCCGCGATCTGTTGTCATTCCGGGAACAATTCCAAAAACATTTCCTGCCGGAGTCTATCAGGTGCCTTGCGCACTCATCATTGGTCAGCGGAAACCATCCACCGATTTAAAAACTTCGCTGAACCAGGCTTTGCGTGAATTTGATGTCCCCGTATAAATGAGAAAAATTTTAGTTATTCAAACGGCCTCCATCGGCGATGTTATTCTGGCAACACCAGTCCTTGAAAAATTGCACCAGTATTTTCCCGAAGCACAGATTGATTTCCTGGTAAAAAAAGGCATTGAGGATCTGTTTACAGATCACCCATTTCTGCATGAAGTTCTGGTATGGGATAAAAGAACAAAAAAATATTCAACCTTCGACAAATTGATGCACCGCGTTTGGCACACCAGGTATGACCTGGTTGTGAATTTACAACGTTTTTTTATGACCGGACTGTTAAGCGCTTTTTCGAGGGCTGGTATGCGAATTGGATTTGATAAAAACCCAATGTCATTCTTTTTCACACATAAAATCACCCATAAAATTTCCACCGGTATTCATGAAACCAAACGAAATTTATCATTGATCAGTGCCATTACAGACGACTCAGACACCATGCCACGGCTTTATCCTTCTCTGGCTGACACTGCATTGATTGAAAAGTTTGTCACCCGGAATTGCTACACCATTTCTCCCGCCTCACTATGGTACACCAAGCAATACCCAGCTGAAAAATGGGTGGAACTGCTACGCCGGATTCCCGTTGAAGCCAGAGTTTACCTGCTTGGTTCCCCGGCAGATCTGGCGCTTTGCGAAGATATTATCAAACGTGCAGGTCACCCAGGCGCTATCAGTCTGGCTGGAAAACTCACTTTCCTGCAGTCGGCTGCCCTGATGAAACGGGCACGAATGAACTTCACCAACGATTCTGCGCCCATGCATCTTGCCTCGGCAGTGAATGCTCCCGTAACGGCCATCTATTGTTCAACCGTGCCTGAATTTGGATTTGGTCCCCTTGCCGACAATTCATGTATCGTTGAAACCTCAGAAAAACTGCCATGCCGCCCCTGCGGTTTACATGGATTCATCGCCTGCCCCGAAAAACATTTCCGGTGTGCACTGGGAATTGATGATGATCAACTTGTTAAGAGACTATGACAATTTGTAACTACCTTTGTACGTTATTTTGATTCAACCCAGGTTTTACAATGTCACCCATCCAACAGGAAATCCAATCTTGTCTTAAAATTCTGCAAAGCGGGGGCACTATTCTTTACCCCACGGATACCATCTGGGGCATCGGATGTGATGCCACAAATCCATTGGCTGTTGCAAAAATCTACCACCTGAAACAGCGAATGGAGCGTAAAAGCCTCATAATTTTGCTCGATGATGCGAAAAAACTCAATAACTATGTTTCAAATATCCCCGAAATTGCATGGGACTTAATTAAAAATGTCGACACACCCCTCACCATTATTTATCAGGAAGGAAAAAATCTTGCTGAAAATGTGATTGCAGAGGACGGTTCTATTGCCATAAGAATCGTAAAAAATGAATTTTGCAGGGAACTGATCCATGCATTTGGCAACCCCATTGTTTCAACGTCTGCAAATATTTCGGGCGCAACATCCCCACTGGCTTTCCGGAATATCATCCAGGAAATTATCCAGGGAGTGGATTATGTTGTTGATGAATCACTTGACCAGATTCATGAGTTAAAACCGTCCCGCATCATTAAACTAAACCCAAACGGAGAATTCCTTGTTGTCCGCAATTAATTAACAACGCTGCCCTTAATGAAACACCTTTTTTTCTTTTCTTTCGTCTTCATCCTCTTATTTTCTACGTATACAGGATTTGGTGATCCCGTTGATAAACCCGCACGCTATGCCATCAGTGGAAGAATCAGAGACCTGCATAGCGGGGAAGCGCTTGTTGGAGCCAC
>JBAXFM010000535.1:0-2195 GCA_037139855.1 Bacteroidota bacterium | reverse complement strand
AAATTGAGATTAAAATAATATGGCAACGCCTCCTGAATTTGTAGAAAGAGTCGTAATGTTATGATTGGTGAAGTTTGTCGTTTTTAATCGTTCGGTCGAAGTTGCAAGGGTGATTGTTCCATAATTGATAATATTACCGGAAATGGTTACACCGATAACAGTTGGATCAACAATTGTCATCCCTTCCATCGAAAATGTGCTGCCATTGTCCACAGTGAGGTTTCCGGCAATTTGTCGGGCAGCATTCGCATTATTGTTGACATTCAACGTGGTATTGTTCCCGATCTGCACATTGGCCGGATATCCGGCACCGGAAGTTGTACTCCATTCGGCACCACGCCCATAGGAACCACCTGTATTGTAAAGCAGGGTAGATCCAGCGGCATACACTGGAGCATTGATGCTCACAAATCCTCCGGCATTGATGGTCAGGGTTCCGTTAATGGTAGACCCTGAACCAAAATTGACACCACCAGCAAGGGTTACATTGTTAAAGCCAACAGTACCGGTTACTGTGCCGGTGCCGGCAAAAGCAACGGTACCCGAACCATGTGTGAAAGTTCCACTATTTGGTACTGTACCTCCCGTAGAAATTGTTAAGGTCCTTGGCGTGGCATCGCTGGCGGTAAAGGTTTTCCCGGAGTTGATGGTTAATGAACTTACGGTGGCATTTTGATCCAATGTCACGTTGTTGTTGATGATAACTGCCTCACCATTCGGCGGCACCTGACCGATGTCCCATGTTGATGTTGATGACCAATTACCATCAGTTTTAGTGATATAAGAGGCACTAACAACGTAAGAATAATTGCTACCTGAATTATTATTGAGGTTAATGGTGTACCAGTCGGCATTTGCTGCTGAAATTGTAAGCCCATTCCCTGATGTGAAAACATAATAATTTACTGTTGCATTTGCAGTATTTGTTCCGGCTGGTATTGTAGCAGTATAACTTGTTCCGGAGCCTGACATTTCAACAACGGTTGAACTCGTAAAACCATCATTCGTGTATCTCAAATACACTCTCTGACCAGCGCTGAACGAGCCGTCAAGAGTAGCTGTTATTGTAACCGTTTGACCCCGATAAACCGTGTTAAGGTCTTTACTAACTCCAGAAACCGAGCGGATCGACCCTTGAACTTCGAAAACAATTAACCCCCTATTGTTTGGTGGATTGTTTCCTTCTTTGGTTTTGAAAACATAATTATTAGAAACACTCCCAACATTTATATAATATGCCTTTGATGTACTATTTTGAATTACCTCTGTCGAAGGCACTTCAACACCAGGGGTAACTTGATAATCGACCGATGTACTACTCGGTCCCCATTGATCATTATTACCACTCCAATTTGTAACCAGCCTGAAGTACCTGTTTCCTGTTGCATTTGCAGTAAATGTTTGAATTCTTGAAGTTCCAGCAGAGGTGGTAAATGCATCGATTGTACTCCAGTTGTTAGTACCAAAACCATCTCCGATTTTACCATTTTGAGAATACCCAATTTGATTGGTAAGAAAAAACAAAATGAGCAGTAAGCCGACCCAAAAATTTAACAATTTAATTTTCATAAGAACCTCCGCATTTAAATTCAAGTTTATTTTTTTTGATTGATCACTATTATATGAGTAAATTAAAATGAGTCGTAGACTCATCATGTTTATAGCTGTTGAAATTCTCCGCAATACCCTGGCGTGCCTTTAGGTACGCAATATTATTCGGTGAATATTCATCTTATCTGTCGTCATCCCACCTGGATCCTTGTTGCGTACCTAAAGGCACGCCGGGATTGATTTCCAACCCCTGTTCTATAAACATAATGTGCCTATGGCACATTTCGTGCACGTAAAAATCTAGCGGTATGATTGCGATCAATCAATTTAATTTTTGTTGGAATCATACCAGAGATAAGAAGAAATTTTCACACTCCAAATATAATCATTTTCATTTGTTGTTGAATAAACCTAACATTTTTTATTAACAAACAAAAAGGTAGGCGCAATAACGAACGTATTACTTCAACCTGGTGCTGAAAAAAGCCTAACTTCATTTAGTCCTCGCCATGCCAGTCAGTCGGGACACACCTGCCTAGCCCAGACTTCAGCCCGGGTCTATTCCCCTACCACCAACTTCCTTGCAAACGCCGGGCCTTTGCCGGAAAAAAGAACAATGTAAACACCCTGGTCTAAACCGGTAA
>JBAXFM010000534.1:0-2199 GCA_037139855.1 Bacteroidota bacterium | reverse complement strand
TGGGAAACAGAGGCCAATGAGAAATTCAAGGAATATCGGATCAACAATGGACTGGTCATGGGTGACCGTCTCATTTTCGGCACAATTGTCAAGGGCTTGTTTATCCTTGACATGGAGGGAAAAATCCTGAATCATCTGCATGATGAAAACGCGCTGCAAAACAATACCGTGCTCTCCCTGTGCAGTGATGTCAACGGAACAGTTTGGGTTGGGCTCGATAAAGGCATTGATCATATCTTCTTTGACAATCTTGTTGAAATCTACCAGGAAAAAGGAGAGCAGCTTGGCGCAGTTTATACCGCAGCCATGGTTGATAAGATGCTCTATGTCGGCACCAACCGTGGGATATTCACCTACAACTATAATCCGGTGGACGGAGTGTTTTCATATTCCGGTTTTGTACACAATTCACAAGGACAGGTATGGGAGTTGAAAGTGATTGACGGAACCCTGATTTGCGGCCATACCACCGGCACCTATATCGTTGAAGGAAATAACCTCAGGAAAATATCGGATGCAAGCGGTGGCTTTTGCACGCAAAAAATTTTTACCAGGCAGGGCGAATGCCTGATTCAAAGTACCTATTCACCGCTGGTAATTTTCAAAAAGGAAAACAACCAATGGAATTATTCCAATCAGATTAAAGGCTATCTGGAGCCTTCGCGATTTCTGGAAATGGACCCATTCGGAAATGTGTGGGTGGGTCATGCGGTGAAAGGACTTTATAAACTAAGGCTGTCGGAAAAATTAGACAGCGTTACATCCATCGTGTCTTTTGGAAAAAAAGATGGATTACCCTCCGATTTTGGCATCAGGGTGTTTCAAATAGGCAATCGGGTTGTTTTTACCACCGGATCTAAATTATATACCTGGGATGATCTGCATAATAAGGTCATCCTTTATGAAGAGCTGAACCGGCAGTTGCAGGGATTTGAATCATGTTCGAGAATTATCGATAAAGGGGACGACAGCTATTGGTTTATCAGGAAAAATGACATTGGCCTGTTCAAAATCAAAGATAACGAGGCGACCATGCTGTTACACCTTTTTTTACCGCTCTATGCCATCCAGATGGTTGATAACTATGAAAATCTGGAACCGTTTGATGAAAACCGGCAACTCATTTGTCTGGAAAATGGTTTTGCCCTGGTTAATCTGGGGTTACTGAAAAAAGGATTGAAAGATCAATCAAAACTACTGTTCCGGAATGTATACTGCATCGACTCCTATGGCAGCAGGAAAAGACTTGATCCGGATGAAGGGTTGTCTGTCATACCCCATGGTCAAAACACTCTTTCGTTTTCATTTGTCTCCATTAACAACAGGCACCTCACGCAACTTTATCAGTATAAATTATCCGGAATCGATGGCGACTGGAGTAACTGGACTCCTGAAACGGAGGTAATCTATACGCGGCTTCCCAAAGGCGATTATACTTTCATGGTGAGAAGTTTGATGAGCATGGGTAAAGTTACCGAATCCATTATGATGCATTTCCGGGTAAACCCTGCATGGTATGCCAGCACCATTGCCTGGATTTTTTATATCCTGATCACCATTGGCGCGTTTTTACTGAGCAGATATCTCCTGCGACTCAGGGTCACGCGTCAGCATGAACATCTGCGGCTTGAAAATGAGGCAAAAGCGCTGCTCGAAAAGCAGCAGTCAGAGCAGGAAATTATTAAACTCCAAAACGAAAACCTTCAGACCGAAATATCCTATAAAAACATGCAGCTGGCCGATTCGACCATGGCGATTATTAAAAAGAATGAATTGCTGATAGAAATCAAGGTGGAGCTGGACCGGCAACGGGAAAAAATCGGAACAGGCTATCCACAGCGCTATTTTGAACGGCTGATGACCATGATCAATAAAAACATTTCAAACGATAACGATTGGAAAGTCTTCGAGGAACTTTTTGATCAGGCTCATGAAAATTTCTTCAAACGGCTCAAAGCAACCTATCCTGATCTGACGCAAAGTGACATGAAGCTTTGCGCTTTCCTCCGGCTGAACCTTTCATCAAAGGAGATCGCTCCATTACTCAACATCAGTTTCAGGGGAGTTGAAACACGGCGTTTCAGATTACGCCGCCGGATGGCGCTCAACTCCGAAGAGAATCTTGTTGAATTCATTATGCAGTTTTAATCTCCCGCTATTACATAAGAAATGCCCAATCATTTCTCAGCCGCATAGGTC
>JBAXFM010000533.1:0-2215 GCA_037139855.1 Bacteroidota bacterium | reverse complement strand
AACTGGAATGGCCCATGGGGCTCCGGTTTAAAACTCCATGCTGCCGGGTACCTGTTCGGCAGCGATGGTTCGCTGAGCAGTCGCGGCTCAGACGGCGACTACTGGAGTAGTACGCAGTACGGTGCCGCCAACGGCTGGTACCTGTACTTCAACAGTAGCTCCAGCTACATGGTCGACTACGGCAAGTCGTACGGCTTCTCCGCTCGATGCGTTAGAGACTATTGAGCGCCGTGAGAGCACAGCAACGAAGGGCGCACACCCTTTGAACTGTGTTCGTAACTGTTGCAATGATGATAGATTTTTTTTAAATTGAGTGTTTACAAACAAGCATTAAACAAACAATTGAAAATGGCCTATCGGTATCGGCTATCAGGAGCAGGTACCAAACCACCCTGCGGTGCTTCCCGACAATGCGGGAGGTACTGAGCAGACAGGGAGCAAGGGAGGACTTGATCCTCTCAGGTGAGTACACAGGAGCTGAACGAAAGTAAACCGTCGAAGAAGTGTCGAAAACTAACATAAACAATGACTATAACTGCGTTTTAGTAGTGACAAAGGAAAAGTACAGAGAATACCTGAACCGTCATCTGTACAGTCATTCGTCATATAGGCGGCAGGAACTGTGTACAGGCGTTGCAACGGAACACGGGAAGCAATCTTGCAATGGAAATTGAAAAGATACAAGCGATGAACTCGTGAGGTCAAAAGTAGAGAAGTGCAAGGTTGTGGCGGATGAAGCCGTAGTAGTGATGAAAGCCATGGAAACATGGAAGGAGCGAAGGGCTTCACATAACAGGTTTTAGAATGTATAACAACTGAAAAGCAGAATGATTTTCGAGCTAAAACCAAAATCAATAGGGATAACCAAAGATCAGGTATGGTCTGCATGGAAACGTATCAAACAGGGCGGGAAAGGCGTTGGTGTTGACAACGTCACAATCGAAATGATTGAGCAGAATCCACGCAAATACCTATACCCGGTATGGAACAGGATGGCCAGCGGGAGCTATATTCCACCCGCTGTACGTGAAGTGTCTATACCGAAACCCAATGGGAAAGAACGCTTACTTGGAATACCCACGATGTGCGATCGGGTAGCCCAGGAGGTGATAAGGGCGGAACTGGAACAAGAACTGGAACCGCATTTTCACCCAAGTTCATACGGATACCGGCCGGGCAAGAGTGCGCATCAGGCATTAGAAGCCTGTGCGAAGAATTGCTGGGAGCGGTGGTACGTGGTGGACTTAGATATCAAAGGGTTCTTTGACAACATTGACCATGCAAAGATGATGAGGATGCTGCGAAAGTACACAACAAAGAAGCACATCATACTTTACTGTGAAAGATGGTTAAAAGCGTCGGTACTCCGGATCAATGGGGAACTGGATACAGAAAGGCGGAAAGGCACGCCACAAGGTGGAGTTATCAGTCCACTCCTGGCAAACCTTTATCTGCATGAGGTATTCGATAGCTGGATGCAAGAAAACCATTCGATTATGGTATTTGAAAGATACGCCGATGATATTGTGATACATACACGCAGTATTGAACAATCGGAGTATATTTTGGACAAGTTACGAGTCCGGCTGTGGCTATACGATCTGAAGTTAAATGAAGAAAAGACACGGATTGTATATTGTTATCGGACGGCTCGTTTCTACAAAGCACCCAAAGACATACCAGTGAGCTTTGATTTTCTCGGGTTCACATTCAAGCCACGTCGCTGCAAACGCGATGATGGACAATTGTTTTGGGGGTTTCGTCCGGCTGTGAGCGTTAAGAATCTGAAACGCATGAATGCAGATTTATCAACGATGCATAGATGGGTGAGGATGACAATCACAGAAGTTGCAACCAAAATAGCTTCGAAAGTCAGGGGCTGGATCAGGTACTATGGCCACACCCGTAAATCAGGTTTAACCCCATTGTTTGAAAGGATAAATGAGCGTTTAGCCAAATGGGTGCGGAACAAGTATAAAATCATAAGCTGGCCGAAATGCTTTGCATGGATTAGACGGGTAAGTAAATCATATCCAACGATGTTTGTACATTGGGAATATGGCTGGTTACCATAAGATTGTTATGAAGAGCCGTATGATGGGAGACTATCAAGTACGGTTCTGTGAGAGGCTGGGGCTGAAATGCCCCGGCCTACTCGACAATTCATTTGATTTATTTGTCTATTTTGACAATTTGATTTTTTTATTTCATTTAT
>JBAXFM010000532.1:0-2229 GCA_037139855.1 Bacteroidota bacterium | reverse complement strand
GAACAAATGAGCCGGCAGGGCAGAAAATCGGTGGAAGAGATATTCAACTGCAGAATTCTTACAAAAAAAATGGTCCAGGTGTACGAAAAAATTAAAAAATAATCCGGCAAACCAATGAAATTGACAAAGAAAAAAAACGCGAAAGCGAAAACTTCATTGCCAGGCTATTTCTATCTCATAATTCCCCTGGTGGCAACGGCGGCTTTCTTTATTCCGGTGTTGGGCTTTGACATCCTCAATTGGGATGACAAAGGATATCTGCTGGAAAATCCCCTTTTGAAAGATTTTTCAATCTTTAAGTTGGTTACCCAGTTCTGGATGGGTAATTACCATCCGTTAACAATGTTGCTTTTTACAACCGGATTCAAGTTAGCCGGGCTCAACGGTATGTTTTTCCACCTCGTTAATCTGGTTTTTCATCTGCTGAATGTCTTCCTGGTATTCAGGTTTGTTGAAAAACTGGTAAAAAACAATTTACTTGTTGCCATGCTCACAGCCTTGTTATTCGGAATCCACCCGATGCATATAGAATCAGTTGCCTGGATTGCCGAGTTGAAAGATGTTCTCTACGCAACTTTCTTTTTACTCTCACTCAATTTGTATTTAAAATACCTGGATCACGGTGACAAATTATCTTATGGACTAGCCCTGTTATTCTTCCTCTTCTCATTGCTATCTAAGGGCCAGGCGGTTGTGCTTACACCTGCAATTATACTGTTAGACATCCTGAGAAAGAGAAAATTCAGCAAGTCTCTGATCGTTGAAAAACTACCCTTTCTTGCACTTTCAATCGGTTTTGGATTGCTTGCACTGAAAGCTCAGCAATCAGTTTCAGCCTTAAGTTTCGGAGTTGTAGAATCCCATGATAATTATCTTTACGGCTTTTATAATTACATTCTTTATTTTCTGAAAGCTGTTTACCCCGGGCAGATGTCCGGAATCCATCCGTATGGCTCTACAGCTGCAGCGCCATCTTTCCTGTTCCTGTATCCTTTCATATTCCTGTTTGTATCTGCCATGGGCATTTGGATAACCCGAAAAACCGGGCCTTTGAGCTTTTTCGGATTTGCCTTTTTTGTAGTAACAATAAGCATCGTGGTGAAATTCATTCCCGTCGGAGATGCAATGATAGCCGAACGATATACCTATATTCCTTACATTGGATTATTCCTTCTGATATCGTTATTCTTTTCCTCGCTCATTAATCATCCGAAATATAAAATACCCGGAACGATTCTGCTGACCCTTTATTTGTTCAGTTTGCTTATTCCGGGGTTCATGTATCTCAGGACTTTCAAAAACAGTGAGTCATACTGGCTGAATACAATGAAAACTTACCCTTTATACTGGCGGCCCCACTACGAAATCGCGCTGTATTATACTGATATCAATGAAATCAACCAGGCCGTCGACCACAACACTTCAGCCATCAGCCTGATTTCTCCTATAAACCGAACAGAACTAGCAAACCTTTACTATAACAGAGCTTCATTATTTGTAAACAAACTATCCGATTTTTCACGCGCATTAAATGATTATCAAAAAGTAAGAGAGTTTGACAGTACGAAAAAAGATCTGAATTTCAACCTGGGTTATTGTTATACAAAACTTGACAGGTCAAAAGAGGCAACTTTTTACCTGAAAAGGTTGATTGAAGATGATTCAACCAATGGCCAGGCTTATTACCTGCTGTCGTTTGGTAATAGCAGGTTAAGCCAATACCAGGAAGCATACGACAACCTTGGAAAGGCTATTCGGTTAAAACCAGATTTGAATGACGCTTATTTACAGAGGGCGATGGTTTGCATTGATTACCTCGGGAAACAGGATGAAGCCATAAAGGACCTGCTTTTCCTGATAAGCCAGGGATACCGGCCCGAGAAAGTGTACCTCACCCTTGCCATTTGCTACCTGGAGACCGGAAAGTACCGGGATGCACTTGCATGCTGCGATAAGGTGATAAACCTCGGTGGGAATAAAGGCAAAGCATTGTATATCAAAGCCCTTGCATTAGATAAAATGAACATGAAAACCGAAGCATACTCTTGCGGAATGGCGGCAATTTCAGCAGGGTTCCCTGTTGACCCCGGCCTTTTGAACAAATGGAAACCGGCACGGCGTTTATAAGTTTGGACTTTTGTCCTTCCCCAAATTAATTTTAGTCAGTACTTACCATGCTTGCAGAACTTCAAAACATAACCAAATCCTACGGAAATGGAGAATCCCCGG
>JBAXFM010000531.1:0-2233 GCA_037139855.1 Bacteroidota bacterium | reverse complement strand
ACAAACAAACAAACGAAACATGAAAAAAATCTTACACTTAAAAGCACTGATGGTTATGATCATCATGCTTTGTTCTATGTTGGGGCTGGCTTCGACCTTAAATGTACCAGGTACGTACCCAACCATCCAGGCGGCAGTTACCGCTGCTGTTCCAAATGATATAATTTTAATTGCACCAGGAACCTATCCCGTTACCAGTAATATTCCAATTACTGTTTCTAATTTAACTATTACCGGGTCTGGAATTGGTTCCACTTTTATTACCTGTAATATTACTGCCGGAACTTACCTTTTTTCTGTAACTGCGCCAGGTTTTACGCTTCAAAATGTCGAAATGATTAAAACCGACAAAAACGGTGAGCAGGATCTAATCTGGATCAATGCCAATAACGTCTCGATCCTGAATAACTCATTTCATGGCCAGTTTGTAATTGGCGATGGTGACGTGAGCCGTGCTATGGTTATATCAGGCGGGCTTAGTGGCTTGTTGATCAACAGTAACACATTTTATGCACTGAGGCAACCCATGTATCTCACCGGGACTACTACCGGAACTATATCCAACAACAATACCTATGGTACCAAAGGATGGGTGCTTGAAGGCGGAAACGTGACATTCACCGGCAATACCTGGGGAACCGGTGCACAGGCCAATGTTTATGACATTGCGATATTAGGGACATGTCCGGCAATATATCATACGGATATTGTGGCTATAGCCAACGCGAACAACGACGCTGTTATTGAAGATCAACGGGTCAGTCCTGCTGTTCTTTCAGTGGTTTATGTTGATAACAGCACTTCTTACACGACTGATCTGGGTGGAAGATTTCACCCGTATCCAGCTATTGCACCTTCTCTGACAAGGGTGGTTGCCGGAGGAAAGATTTTTGTGACTGCGGGAACTTACAGTGAATACCTAACAGTAAGTAAATCCTGCAAGATGTTTGGTTCAAATGCAGGAAGACATCCTGCTGTGGGGACTCACCCGACAGAAACAGTAAACCCGAGGTATCCTGAAACCATCCTTAACAATTTGGTACCGGCTGCGGATAACATTCAGATTGATGGTTTTAAATTCCTGAAAGCTGGAACGCGGATCATCGATACGTATGCCAATGCAAATAATTTTGTTTTAAAGAATTGCATTGTTGAAAGTACGATCTACGGAACAACTACTGGAATTATTCAATTTGGTGGGGGTAGTCATACGGGTTGTGTTTTTGAGTTTAATCTGTTTAAAGACAAAGGAGACCATACTTTTTACGCTGGTGGCGGACCTTATGATAACTTGGTCTTCCAATACAATAAATTCCAGTCAAATAATGATGCGATATTTTGGGCCTCAACTCCCTTAATTGGCGGGGTTATTGATCACAATGAATTTGACGGAGAAAATGGAGCTAATTATAATAACATAAATATTGGCCAGGCAGGAAATATCCAGATTACCAACAACTGGTTTCACGGTATTCTTTACACTGCAATCCAATGTGGTATACTTAACGGTTCTATTTCCGGAAATAAATTCGAAACCCATTACGGGCTCGCTGGCTATAATGCAGCAGCTATTCAACTTTGGGGTGGTGAATATGGTACCGCCGTATCTTCCAATGTAGCCATTACCAACAATGAAATACATTATAACCAAAATGGTGTAAGTCCAGTCTTTGGTATCCGTTTGCGCGGTCCAAACAGTCCTTCTGAACCTAAAATAGACGGCTCGACTATCCATGTTCATAACAACGCTTTTTATAATGGCGGCGTGCGAGCGGATGCCTATGCAATCCTATTCCAGGGCGACCTGACGACCACGGTTGATGCTACCTGCAACTGGTGGGCAAGTGAAGGAACTCCTCTTGTTTACCAGGCACCGACCTTTACGGGTCCTGTCACATATATTCCCTACAGCGTTTCGAATGGCGGTGCATGCGTTGGAGGTTTGGCGACCGTTACCGTTCAAGCACCTGCACAATTATCCTCGTGTGGTAATTTTGATGTAAATTTAACTGCTAAGAATTTCACCAATGTCGGCGCAATTTCATTGTACCTGAACTTTAATCCTCTGGTTTTTGAATACCTGCCTGCAGGTGTTACCTTGAATGCTAAAATTTCATCAGCCGTTGTAACTACTACCATACAAGGAAAATTTATATTGAGTTGGACTAGTGGCAACCTTGGGGTTAATTTTGATCCGGATGAGGTTTTATGTACTTTGCATTTTAAATTACTT
>JBAXFM010000530.1:0-2243 GCA_037139855.1 Bacteroidota bacterium | reverse complement strand
ATTTAATTAAAAATACGTCATAATTGAGGGAAATATCCAATTACCTGGTAATCACCTGAATCCTATTTAACATTTTATTGTAAAAAATTATCAGGCAGTTACGGAAGATATCCGGTTTTCACCTTTGCAATGTAATTATTGATTATTTATAATTTAATTGACAACTCTTTGTATACTTTTGTACTATGAAAACGAAAATTTACCTGACCAGGATAAATTATCTGTTAGCACTGTGCATCATCATCCTCTCCGTGGCCACGAATCTCAGGGCCCAATATCCGAACATCCAGATCGGAAATCAATTTGAACCCAATGAACCATCGATTTGTATAAATCCCAAAAATCCAAAGCAGATGGTTGTTGGTGCCAACACCGCCAACTATTATTATTCAGCTGATGGTGGCGTTACCTGGACTTCGGGGATATTGACATCAACCATGGGCGTTTTTGGCGACCCGGCTGTGATTGTTGACACGGCTGGAAATTTCTATTATTTTCATCTTTCTGATCCTCAAGGACCTGACTGGTTAGACAGAATTGTTTGCCAAAAGTCAATCAATGGTGGTCAGACATGGAATGACGGTTCGTATATGGGATTAATGGGACAAAGAACCAGGACAAAGAATGGGCGGTAGTAAATCCTTTAAATAATGAGATATATACTTGCTGGACCCAGTTTGATAAATATGGCAGTTCAGCATCGCTTGACAGTACTCACATCCTGTTCAGCAGTTCTATGGATGGCGGGATAACATGGACCAATGCCAAACGAATTAACCGTGTTGCAGGTGATTGTCTTGATCAGGATAACATCGTGGAGGGTGCCGTTCCAGCCGTGGGGCCGGGTGGAGAAATTTACGTTTCATGGGCAGGCCCTTTAGGCCTTGTTTTCACAAAATCGACCGATAGTGGCATTACATGGCCCAATGACAACACCTTCATCGACAGCATACCCGGAGGCTGGGATTTTACCATACCCGGAATAAGCCGTTCAAATGGTTTTCCTGTTACTTGCTGTGACCTAAGTAATGGCCTTTATCGGGGAACAATTTACATCAACTGGTCCGATCAGCGCAATGGCGCCAATGATACTGATATTTGGGTTGCAAAATCAACAGATGGCGGGTTGACATGGTCTGTTCCAATAAGGGTCAATGACGACCCCCCTGGAAGACACCAGTTTTTTACCTGGATGACCATTGACCAGTCTACAGGTTTCCTTTATTGCGTTTTTTACGACCGTCGCAATCATACTGACAACAAGACCGATGTTTACATGGCAGTTTCCAGGGACGGAGGAGAAACCTTTCATAATTTTATGGTCAGTGAGACTCCCTTCACTCCCAATGTTTCGTTGTTTTTTGGTGACTATACCAATATTGCTGCTTGCAATAACGTTGTACGGCCGGTTTGGACCACCCGGTCACAGGGAGTGAATCTATGTATCATGACTGCGATTGTTGATAGTATCTATTATGGAACAGGACCGGAAAAGGAAAAAATATTGCCCTTCTCACTTGATCAGAATTTCCCAAATCCGGTACTTGATATTACCTGCTTTTCTTATGAGGTTCATGCGCCTGCAAACGTCAGCCTGAAAGTATATGATATTTACGGAAAAGAGGTTGCTGTAATACTGTCAAATATTCCGGTTGCGCCTGGAAAGCACGTTGAACAATTCGATCGTCGTCAGTATGGCCTCACCCCCGGGCTGTATTTTTTCTCACTTACTAGCAATGACCTGGCATTAAGTAGGAAAATGATTGTTGAATAAGACCGGTTTAGGCAAAAAAAAACTGTGTCACAACTTCCCATGGCGATTGAGGGATGGCTCCCATTCATCAATTAATCAACAGTTTTGCAAATTGGGTTCCTGTTCCGGTTTGAAGTTTCACCATGTAAATCCCTTTAACGAGCGTACGCACATCCATTTCCATCCGGTGTAAATTGTTAAAACATTCTTTTTTGACTGATTCTCCGAACAAATTTAAAATTGTCACGGTCGCTTCTCCGGCAAATTCACTTTGATCAGAATCTGAAATGGCAATCATCTGACTTGCAGGGTTCGGGTAAATTTTCAAGGTTGAAAACGAAGGAGGTTTTTGTGCGATACCAACAGGCTCGCCGCCTCCATTGGTGGTTCGCAAAACTGCTCCGCCGCCACCCACTGCCACACCGGTATTGGTACTGGTAAAGTAAACTGCGTACAACATGCTATTTGTAATGCTCGAGAGGGCTCCCCA
>JBAXFM010000529.1:0-2247 GCA_037139855.1 Bacteroidota bacterium | reverse complement strand
AGGCATGTGATGCCCACGATGCCTGCGCAACAAACAGAAGAAGCAAGGTGAACAGTTAAAATAGAATACCCGAAGAGGGAAGTAAACAGTTTCAGATAAAGGGGAGTCAGGGGAAGTGTATCCAGGTTGAAGAAACTCCATCCGTCACCAATTGCGATATAATAGAGTTCGTCTCCATGAAATCCGTAATCACGGAGCAGGAGTTGAAACAACACAGCAGCAGACATCAGCGAGAATACAATCAATGTTTCAGGCGTCCGGATGACTTCATTTCTTTTTTTTAGCATTTTCCACTGATACGGTTAAATGAAGTGATAATGGAGATGGAGATTGTGTCTGCGATTTCATAGATAAAATTATGAAAATAACCGGAATACATGGGCTTTTTAACTTTCTTGGTCTAGAAAAAAAAACCAATAAACTTGTTATTGATTTTTCTTGACAATTATATTCAATTCTCTTAACTTTGAAAAAAAAAGGAAATGAAAAAAGCACAAAACTTGATCCTCCCGGAAGTGCATATTCTGGGAGATCTTGAAGATGTTAAAAACCTGGTTTCAGGGATTAACAAGAAAAAAGTGGTTCTGATATTCCAGGATGGAGATCAGAGTTTATTTTATTTGGTGGGTAAGAAAAAAATTAAACTGATTGAGCAAAAGGAAATTACAAAACTGGAAAAAAAGTTTCAGGTGATTTTCTTATCCTTTTTCCCCAGCCGTAAAAAAGTCGAGCCAGTGACGGAGGGGAAACCTGAAGAACCAGTTTCACCATCCGAAACAAAAGAAAAGAAGAAGAAGAAGGAAGAAAAACCTGAAAAGGGAAAAAAAGACATCAAAGACAAAAAGCAGGGGAAGAAAAAAAGTAAACATTGAAATTGGTTCAGAAAAACCTGAACTTTTCTCCCAATGATTTCAGCACCTCGATCAGGATCAGGATGATTACCACGATTTCCAGGATAGCGGAATACCGGTGTTCATAAGTTTCCTTGAATATCTGAAGGTTATCGTCAATGATTTTAAAGGTGTATTCCAACTCCTTGAACCGGGCGTTCAGATCGAAGGTTCGGATCAGGATCTTGTGTACCTTTTCAACCATTTCATTGTCCCAGGCAATATCAGGTGAATCAAAAATGTACAGGTTGTCGACAATTTTATTTTTAGTGTTCAGCGATTTGCCTATAAATCTCATCATGTCGCGTTTAACCAGGGAGATCTTTCCCTTGCGTTCAAGTTCTGAAGACAATGATTTTACCTCCTGCAGCAATTTTTCAGCGATGTTTGAATAATAATCAATCGCCACGGTTTGTGAAAGATCAAACAGGACAATCCGGAATAATTCATTGCAATTATATTCGGAAGGTACCGTCAGCACTTCATTTTCATAGGATAACCCCTGCGAACTTGTGAATTCAATTGAAATGGTTTCTGAGATTTTATCCTGATGATACTGAAGGTGTTTTTCAATATCGAGAATGACCTGGTCTATTTCCTGCCGGGAGTGATTCGAAAAAGCAATAAGGCCATAGTTAAATATGGAAATAAACTTATTTTCAGCAGTTTTATAAAACAATTCAGAAGACGTTGAGGTAATTAATTTACCTGTAAAGGTTTGTTTCAATTGCCTGATGTCGATGTTGTCGGCAATGTTGATCGCAATAAGCCTGATGGTTTCCATTTTTATTCAGATCAGCGTTTTCTATTACCAGGAAAACAAATGAAATTGAAAATTAATAAGAAAGTTTCAACAATTCACCCCTTACAAATATAGGGCATTAATTTCTGAAATAGGATACAAGGGATTCAGATTATTGTTAATCGCGGCATTGATTTTACTAAATTTGTTGGAAGCTATCCCATGGAAGTGGGTTTTATTTCGACCACAGGCCTTCGTACGGTCGGTACGACCCGGCATGATGTACAAGTAGAAATCATAAACGACAGAAAACTAGGAATTTTAAAATTATGAAAACAAAAACGGCACAGAAAATCCTTATCCTTTTATTGGCATTTCTTGCACTGAGTGCAATTGGAGGAGGTGGGGCATTAATTGTTTCACCTTCGGGAAAATTAATAGGCGGTTTACCTTTATCAATTTTAGAACATTCGCCTTTCACTGATTTTCTTGTTCCGGGGATAATTTTATTTCTAATATTAGGGCTTACCCCAGCCTTTTTGATATATGCCTTGCTAAAAAAGCCTGCAAATAAATATGCCGAATATTTGAATTTTTTTAAGGATATGTACTGGG
>JBAXFM010000528.1:0-2258 GCA_037139855.1 Bacteroidota bacterium | reverse complement strand
TGCGATGAGATAGATTGACCTGGATTTTATATAATTCGACGATTTTCCAATACTTATACTGTAAGTCGTGGCGAATATCCTGGGAAATATATCTCGCCTGCCTGACAATCGCAAGCTCGGTGAGTTCCTTTATGATGTTTTGATTGGTGATGCCAAATGTTTTGGCGAGTTTTTCTACCGATGGCTTGTTGTGGCTTTTTCCGGTAATCATGTCTCCCTCGATCGCGTTTACAAAACGCCAACTGTTATCGGTGAGTTTGCCAAGGTTATTTTTTTTTTTCATCGTATGGCGATTATTACAATGGATGCCGCCGCTATACCGCCAAAAATACCCATAATGACATTTTTCCTTTTGATGGCTTTCTTTTGCTTCCTAATTAAATCATCCTGGTCTTTAAGGATCTTGCCGGAAGCAAAATACTGATCGTTCAAATCTTTGATATAAACATCTTTTACTGATAGCATTTTATCCTTGACTGAAACAAGATCGCCCAGATCGCCAATTTTACCCTCAAGCTGCTTTGATATTTCGAAGCAACCATTTGCGTCAACAAATAAAAGATTTGCAGCCTTGATGCCCGGAATGGTCGCTACGGCCATGGTATCGGGTCCGATCACGACCATTTTTGCAGTGTCGCCGGTTGAACAATTAAAATAAGCTACAGTTTCTCCGGCCGGCAATAATTTAACATCCTGCTTTTGCTTTAAAAACTGATTTTTTAATTGATAAATCTTTTGGCTGCTATATTCAATGCGTTCCTTTAAGCTATCAACCGCCAAAGACAATGAATCTATTTTGACAATATATTTTGCGCTGTCAATCTCGTGTTTTATCACAAGGGCGCTCTGTGCGCTGCCGGCAGTGTCCTTTGGTGCGGGTTCAAAATACCACCTCAGAAGAAAACCGGCGACTATTGCGAAAGCAATAAATATATATTTTATCCAGGGCTTATCCATTTACTTCCATGAGTTTTGATAATCCAGTGAATCTGCAATCTGCATGTGTCCAGGTTGGGGTATCTTTTTCAATTACCGATATTCCATAATTGACAGATACCAGGTCAAAGTTTTTACGAATAATCCCGCGTACCTCTTCCGGATCATAGCCGGATACTTTCACGTCGGCAGCCCGCCCGTGGCGATGCTGCGATAGTTTTGCCCCGGTCATGGTGTCGGGAAGTCTGAAACATGACTCGTTATATTGTCCACCCAGGTGCCAGTTGTTAATCGTGATTGACTTTTTAAGGTAGTCACGTAACCACTGGCAAAACAAGATAATCCGATGATCTACAAACCAAATTGAGATATCGCCATAAATAGCATAAACCGGCTTCGGTACAAATTCACGAATGTCGAAATCCTTACTTACTTTGCTCATCTGGATTTGTTTTATTTACATCATCGACTGCTACCCCATTAACTTCCTTTGGCAATTCTGAAAGTTTGCCGAGTTTTAATTCGGCTAATTTTTGTACGTACTTTGGCGCAAATATCATCACCGCCAGTATCATTAATAGCATAGGGTCAATAATAGACATTGACTTAAGAAGGACCACAAGCGTCCCCTGGTCAATAGACTTACTTCTGGAAAGCTCAAATAATTCCGTCATTTGCCGCTGGTGCCAGTATGCCAGGAATGCGAGAAGCAGGATCGTGAAAAATCCAAGGAACATGCTGATCAGCCTGGTTGACGACCTGGCAATCTGACCATTTGGCTGCAGCTCTTCGCTAAATCCTATTTTTGCCATATTACTTCTCCTTTGAAATATGATTGATCATGATATTCATTAATTGTAATTGCCCGGTCTTTAAGTCTTTTGTATTGTCGAGAATCATCTGCTGCATTCTATCCTGATCCCCCTTAATTCTTAGAACCATATTGATGTCAGCTTTTTTATCCATCTGACCCATGATGCTGCGAATATCCTCGGTATTTTTAGTGACAGTCGTGTTCATGGTTCCACCTGTATAAATTATCCAGGCGGCCCCTAAAACGATTTGAATTAGCAATGATCCAAAGAACCATTTTTTGAGATTTTTCGTGAATTGAGTTTCCGTCATTGAATTATCATTTTGCAAGTTCGAATCTTGATGTAACAAGGTCAAGAAACAAGGTAAACACATCGCGATACCAAATCTCTTTTTCATAATCAATCAGTGTTTCTCTGATTAATTCAGCGACGGCGCTCATATCCCGATCGCTCATCCCTACCTGATATTGGTTGCCGGAAGCGTAACCGCGATGGGCAGGGTTACCG
>JBAXFM010000527.1:0-2282 GCA_037139855.1 Bacteroidota bacterium | reverse complement strand
GAGTTTAAACAAAAAAATTAACCAACTCCGGTTTTACCGGACAACAATGATTAAAAATCATCAATCCTGCAGCGGGTGAAACAATTGCATTTCGTTGAATGCTGTTCATTCGGGGAGGCAGGAACCCCTTATTGTTGAATTTCACGTCCAGTCCAGCCGATGGGTCAGGTGAGGAGTTGTCGGTATTAATTCCTACTTGTCCAAAGGCAGTTGAATACAGTATAATTGCAAATGCGATCAGGAGGTAAATCTGTTTCATGATGTCGGGAGATAAAATAAGTGAGAGCTTACTTGATGATAAAAAACAAGTTCCAGCTTGATGTAAATGTATATAAAAATCCCTATTGCTTCCCTATTACTTTCGTTTTTCAGAGCAAAAAAGCAGGCATAAAGGTGAAGACATCTGTAAAAGGCAGAAATAAATTATTTTTCGTATGTTTGTCAGATATTTCATTGAAAATCATATTGTTATATTATTCACAATTAATCCAACCCTCATGAAGAAAATTATTGCCTTATTTTTCCTGTTTCTAACAATGGGAATTTCTGTTTTTGCACAGGTTGGTATCAATGCCAACAATAGCTCCCCGGATGCCTCGGCTGGGTTGGATGTGAATTTCAACAACAAAGGATTCCTTCCACCCCGATTGACTTTTGAACAACGCAATGCCATTCCTAATCCGGTTGAAGGTCTCATCGTATTTTGTACAAATTGTAATTCCGATGGTACGGGATTGCTCTCCATGTATCAGGGGGGGAAATGGCGAAATATTACATTTGGCTGCACAACACCGGTTGTCCCTGCAACAGGAACACATATTTCAGAAGTCATCCAAATCACCTGGAACTGGAATACGGTTCCTATTGCCCTCGGTTATAAATGGAATACCGCTAATAATTATGGAACTGCAATTAACATGGGAACTGCCACCACCAAAAAGGAAACGGGATTAACCTGCCAGTCAAATTATACGAGGTATGTGTGGGCCTACAACGATTGTGGCCAATCGTCTGCTTTATCAATGACTCAGGCTACCCTGCAGCAGCCAATGGCAAATTCACCTTTACCAGGAACTCATGTTGCTTCAGACATTAATATTATCTGGAACTGGAATCCTGTTGCAGGCGCAACAGGTTATAAATGGAGTTCAATCGATAACTTCCCGACCGCAACAAATATGGGGGCTCTGACTACGGAAACGGAAACAGGATTAACCTGTAATACTGGATATACAAGGTATGTGTGGGCCTATGATGCCTGTGGCAACTCGGCCTCCACCATTCTTACACAAACTACCACTATTAATCCCGATGCACCAACCGCTGACACTCATTTCCCTTCAACAACCCTGATCAACTGGAATTGGAATTCCGTACCGGGCGCTACAGGATATAAATGGAATTATAAAAATGTTTACTCCTCAGCGACCGACATGGGAATGGCGACCACAGTAACACAAACAGATCTTACCTGTGCTACGGTTTATACAACCTTTGTATGGGCCTATAACAGTTGTGGCCATTCATCCGCTATGGCGTTAACTACGTCGACCACTGCCTGCTGCGGCACTTCCATGACGATAAATCACGCAGCCGGTGTAGTTGCACCAGTGACCAAAACGGTACATTATGACATTGTAACAAATATTCCGGGCGAACCTGCCATGTGCTGGATTGCAAGCAACCTTGGCGCTGATCATCAGCCAACCGCTGTTGATGATGCGACCGAAGCCTCTGCAGGTTGGTACTTTCAGTTTAACCGCAAACAGGGATATCAATATACAACAACCCGAACTCCTGCAACCACGTGGATAATCACTATCAATGAAAATTCAGATTGGACAGCAACCAACGATCCCTGCACAATTGAAATTGGCTCTGCCTGGCGCATTCCAACCAACTCCGAATGGACGAATGTTAATGTCGGTGGTAGTTGGGCAGACTACTACGGAGCTTATAACTCAGCATTAAAACTCCATGCTGCCGGGGCGCTGAGCTACGGTGAAGGAGCATTGGGAGATCGCGGCTTAACGGGCATCTATTGGAGTAGTACGCCATTCAGTAGCACTTACGGAAGGTACCTGTCCATCGGCCCTTTCTTCAGCAACATGACCTACTACATCAAAACGTTCGGCTTATCAGTCCGCTGCCTTCGAGAATAGCAATTCATTTGAAGAAAAACCCAGAACAGAGAATGATCGAATTCCAGGTCAATCGGCAAATCTACTTAGTTCTACTTTTAGACTTTAGGAATAGTTGTGTTTATAGTAACGATCAATGTC
>JBAXFM010000526.1:0-2289 GCA_037139855.1 Bacteroidota bacterium | reverse complement strand
ATTCCGTAATTGATATTGCTGATGATGTTTCCATAAACTTTATTATAACTGTTAGATCCTGCCGCAGAGGTTACTTCAGCAGAAGTGGTAACTGCCGTTGCAGAGTGACGAGTATTACTATAGAAACCAAAAGTGTTAAGATAAGTCCTGTTTAATGAAATTGTATTATTTTGAATTATGTTATTCTGTGCACCATTGGTGAGAGATGCATAGAGCAGTGCAACACCCCATTCCGTCATATTATTTGTTCCTGTAGCCGTTGTACTATTCGCAGGATTTTCCTGCATGATAAAATTCTGAATTGTTACGAAATCAGCCCCGATGATTTTGAAAACAGCATCATTGAGATTACCTGAAGTTTGCGGTGTAAATGCGGTAATTGTATTTCCATTACCGGTAAAAGTTACACTATTGACGGCAGAGGCTCCTGCCAGGATGGCCGTGATTGAATAACCGCCTGCTGGAGTTGTTTGAGGATTACTGGCATCAAGTGAAATAGTAACAGGCCCCGTGATGGAGGTTTTTGTGTTCAAATCTGCAATGGCCAGAGCCAAACTGGCATAAGTGCCAGCCAGGGCAGTAGGTCCAACATTTGCCGGATTTGTAACCGTGACCTGTGCATTTACCTGTTGCACCAGTAAAGTTGCCCAAAGGGCAAGAGCAACTAAAAACAGTAATCGTTTTTTCATATGGTTGTCGGTTTAAAAGTTTCGTAAAAATGACCAGAAAAAAGGGTGGAATTTTTGTGCAAGATAGAAAAAAAGCATGATTAAAAATCATGTCCGGGCAACAGGGGAGTACGGATTCAGGAATCCATACAAGAAAAGTATTTAAAGCGCACAAAAACAAATATTTACCAACAGGAATGGTTGATCAATAATCACCATATCAGGGCCTGTTTAAAAGGCTAAAGTACTGTATTGGTTTAAATGGGCAAGCGCTGCGCTGCCATTGTCCCCTTTCCTGCAATTGGGTTGTCAGGATAAAATGTTCGGTTGGTCTTCCGAGTCGGGCTCGTTCTTTCTCTTACGTTCAGTGTAGCGTTTTTTTGCTCCATACCCAGCTCCAAGAATCAATAAAATACTCAATCCGCCATCGATGGGCGCTCCCTGAGAGTTTCCGCCGCCACCATGTCCTCCCCCCGGAGGCGGCGGTGGATTGTCGAGCGGTTCATCCGCCATGGCATTAAACAGGAATATACTGGTGAAGATGAAGGAAAGGGTGAGTAAGAATTTCCGAAATTTTTTCATGGAATTTTTTTTTATCATTTATGACTTGATGAATACCTTCGTTACCACAACTTTTGTCCCGGTGGTGAGGCGTACTACATAATATCCGGTTGGGCCCTGGAGGGTGGTTTGATACAATCCGGAGTTGTTGATTTCTTCGTCCAGTAACTTCTGACCGGTGAGATTGTACACTTCTAATCGTGCATTATCAGGACTAACAATGAAAAGGTTATTTTCGTAAGCATAGATCGCATTATTGGTCCGGGTGTTTTCACTGATACCGACATGGCTGAACGAAAGCAGGAAGCGTGCAGGGTCATCGCCAGCGGCTGAGGTAAAGGAATACACAGGATTCTCAATCAGGTTTTGTGTTTTGCTGAGTTTAAGGTCAGTCAGATAAATCTGTGCAGGAATATTTTCAATCTGTGTGGCCTCAATGGTATAGTTGTCCTCGTCATAAGTTTTCACAAAGGAGAATGGAATGGTGGATTGATTGTCTATTGATGGCAGTACGTTGGTTGAAAGTTTTTCGGTTCCGTCAACAGAATAAAAGGATGGCGCATATCCCGGCAGGAAGTGCGAATCAAAATCCGGATTATAACCCGGAGTTGTCTGGCTGTCGAAAGTTACAATGCTCTCCTGAGCTGTTTGCGTGTTGATGCCGGTGGCAATCAGTTTGATATAAGGATTGCCTGATGATTTGTACCAGGGAGTGGCATCGTGTACACGTTCTGTAGCAGGTATGGTAAGAGAGGCGTTATTGGTTGAAGTCTCCACCATAAAGCCGTTCATGGCCGGTATGATGCCATTGGTGGAAATATCGACATAGGCCGCAGTAGATTCCTTCCATATTTTTGCCGTAGTGTTAATGCCTGAAGATAGCGCCCAATTGGCCGTTCCCCAGGTAAGCGCTGAGGTAAATGGATTACCAAGCAGGTTCCATCCCGGGGTGATATCGTTGCCGGAGGTATAGGAAGCAGGGGTATAGGTGAGCCCGGTAATGCTCACATCTGAAGCATTTACGGTTCCGGCAAAATTTTTGGTGTCATCTGCCTGGTAG
>JBAXFM010000525.1:0-2320 GCA_037139855.1 Bacteroidota bacterium | reverse complement strand
AACACCAACCCCATCCCGGTCAAAGCGGGTGAATTTACCTTTGGCCCAACCGGTCATCGCGACGGGATTTCGGTATCATCGTTGACAAAGATGCTAACGGAAATGTGGTCTCCAATGAATCGACCCAGTGGGTCACCTTCCGTGATCTGACCAACCAGTTTTTCTACTTCAAAACCTACGAAAATCCTACCCTGCGCATAATTGTTCTGACAAAGCTTGATTTTTCAGGAAATGCAATAAGGCGCCTTTCAATTGTCAAATGGAAAAAGAAGCTCGCCATCGATAAGGTGGGCAATTCCGGCGCTCTTCTCCAAAGCTTTCAATACAATGTTCTGGCATCAGCACAGGGAAATGTGCTGAAAATCACCCTGCTTTTTGAGTATTACGGTCGCTTTGTCGATATGGGAGTCGGCAGGGGTGTCAAGATCGGGGATGTGAAAGAATCTGCCACATCCCGCCGACTTTCCGGGAAAATGCTTGGAAACCGACGAAGTCCAAAGAAATGGTATTCCAAGACCTTTCATACCGAAGTGATGAAACTCAGCAGACCCTAAATAAATTCCTGCTGACAAGGAATTGATTTATTGTATCTTTATGCAAAATAACCCGTCACCATGTCATCCAGGTTTCTGTTGTGGTATTTAACGCTCATGATACTGCTTACAAGCCCGGCGTTGTATGCACAATGGCAGCCCGGCGGTGGCATAGACGAAGCCGGTTGTCATGACGTGGTGGTTTTGGATTCAACCCTGTTCATGGTGAATGACAACGGAATTTTCGCACGGCATCTGAACGGCGAGCAATGGGAGCAAAAACTCTCCTCAATCAGTTTCTCACATATTATGAGTGCTGGTGAAGTTTTATTTGCCTCAGCAATCAATTACATCTATCGTTCAACAGACCACGGAAATACCTGGACCCGCATTGATACGCCTGCCTGGGGCTTTAGTGGTAATTTCATCAACGTAATCTCCATTGATACAACTTTAATTTTCAGCATTCCTTACAACATTTATCGTTCTGATGATTACGGAAACACCATTTATCCGATTGGCGGTAATATCGGAAATGTTACTTTTCCGCAAGTCTTTGCGAGTGGAGGAGTTTTGTTTTGTGTCTCAGATTCCCCTCAACCCGGCATTCATCAGTCATTCAACAAAGGCATTGCCTGGGATTCGATTCCACCAACAGGGTTACCATCGACACTTAACTACCCCGTCATCTGCAAACACAACAATACCCTCTGGTTTTCAGAGGGAAATGCCGGGATTTTTTATTTCAATGATGCACAGCAGATTTGGGTACATACCCAGGATTCCCAGATTTTTTTTGGCATGGAATCATATAACGGGGTACTTTATGGCTATTCCTGGTCAGGTGGATTTTTCAGGCTGAATACTTCGAACAACCAGTTTATTTCGGAAAACAGCGGACTGGAAACCAACTGGGTTGAAGGGTTTACCGGTGATGGATCAACGCTCTACCTTGCCACAAACGTTGGCCCCTACCAATGTACCGCCCCCTTTCTCTGGCAGGGTTATTACGATGGATTGAACCAGGCGAATATTGTGATGTCGGCATTTAATGGCGAGGATGTGTGGATACGGTCGGGCCGGGGCGTTTTTGTTTCATCAGATCATGGAGCACATTTTACCCATCGCGAACTGGTTGGCGTTCCGCTACCCACACAGGTGGTTTTAACCGATTCTGTTTACTACATGATTGCCGACGACAGTGTGTACCTCTCGCGGGACGAGGGTTTCTCCTGGCAGAAGATCGTTTCGGGGTTACCCTATGCGACACAATTCCCATTTCTCCTCGTACAGGTATTGGCCATCAAAGATGACTTTCTCTTCCTTGGAACCAGCAAAGGCCTGTACCGTGCCGCCCATGACGATTTTACCTGGCATATTGTTCCTGCCCTGGGAGAGCGGGATATCCAGGGGATCGCCCTGCATGATACTGTCATCCTGGCAATAAAACACAAAGCAACCTCCGGTAATCATTATTATACATTCAGGTCGGGAAACAATGGGGCATCCTTCGATTCCCTGTCCGTTTTTGCAGATTATCCTATCCCTGTGATCAGATCTGACGGCGATGAGTTTTTCAGCCTGGTTTCCTACCGGCTCTTTAATTCACTGGACGGTGGATTAACCTGGCCACAACTTCCCATGGAATACACCAATGTAACGGGACGGGGATTGGCCGTAAAATCTCCGGTTTTGCTGGTGTCGGGTGTAAGGTGGGAAAGTAATCCATATGGTTTGTACCTGTCTATTACGTATAACAAAGGCGTTACATGGACCAGCATCCTTGG
>JBAXFM010000524.1:0-2321 GCA_037139855.1 Bacteroidota bacterium | reverse complement strand
GCGCTGTCGAAAATGATCTTGTAGAGGTAAACCCCAGGGGTCATGTTCAATGCCACCGGATCAACAGTTACAGTGTGTGAACCTGCTTTTTCCTGCTGATCAACCAGTGTCCTGATTGTTTTTCCGTACAAATCGGTCAGTACCAGTTTGGCATGGCCGGCTTCGGGCAACGAATAAGCAATGGTGGTCGTTCCGGCAAACGGGTTCGGATAATTGTACAGTGTGATGTCCTGTGAACCGTCTGAAGTAACCACATTCGACATTTTCAGTCCGAAGTTGTCGTACCTGTTGGCCTGAATATCGGCAAATTCACTGCCCGGTTTGAGGGTAAACACGCGGGATGGTTCTGAAATTTTATCCTTCACCCGCATGTTGAGGCTCAGCAACTGATCGCCGGTATTGACCTTCAAAGGTTTGGTATCTGCCCAGGCAATGGAAATTTTCCCATCTCCGAAAGCATACTTCATCCCTTCATTGGCGCTGGCAATATCGATCACTTCAAAAAGACGCTGATCGTAACCCATAAAGAGGGTCATGGCGCCAAGGTCGGCATTGCTGTTGCTATGGATGTTGTAAACGAATGGTTCGCCCACCGGAACATCGATCACGCCATCTTCTGTCTGCGACATGAAGTTGGCTTCCTTGAATCCAACCGGGATATAGGAACCATTTACGTCGCCTTCACAAAGGGCAATCATATTCTGGGTAACAGGAACTCCCAGGTTTACGACAACCGTCTTTTCCAGGATTTTCCAGTCACCAGCCGGGTAAGAAGTGATTGATCCGATGGTGCGTAACTTGATGTAAAGCGCATCCAGACCGGTAATCACCAGGCTGCCATTGACGTCTGCACAAGTATCCCTCAGATCGAATAAAGGATAAGAACCGATGATGTTTAACTGAACGATCAGCGCATCCGTTGCATTGTTGCCGCCCCAGGCGCCATCAAAACTTCCTGTCAGATGATATGTACCATCAGGGATATTCGAGAAGGCGTAGTAACCCGGCGAACCAAACCCTGGCGTACCAATATTAGGATTGTTGATCGTCACCGTGGTTCCCACGATTACATTGGATGCATTGCGCAACTGAACCGTTACTCCGTTCAGCTTGGTTAAATAGTCGTTGTCATACGACATGTAGCCGGAAATTTTAATATTCGCACCCGGAAGGATCGACACAGGGTATGTGTCAGTTCCCGTGCATCCGTTGAATGTTTCTCCCACAGAAACCGATCCGCATCCACAGGAAGGATAGGGTCCCCAGGTCACGGTGATGCAATGGGTGCCCTGACCGGATATGATCGTACCTCCAACCACACTCCATGAATAGAGGTGTCCCGGGTATAATGCGGTACAATATTGTGTGGTGGTTAATGCAACTACCTCAGCCGGGCCAGTGATATCCGGAGCCGGCGTTGGGTTAATGGTCACATTGATGAACGTCGTAAGCGAACATGGTGTTGCATCCGTCACAGTAAGCCATACCCTGCCGCTTCCGCAACAAGACCAGCTAACGGTAATGGATTGCGTGTTCTGGCCGGAAAGAATGGATCCGCCTTCAACCACCCATTGGTAGTTAACAGGTGGCGCGTAGGTTCCGGATACCGTAGCCGTATAAACGGAGGTGGTGAACGGAGCGCTAAGGCTACAGCATGCCGTGGTTGGGCCGGTAATTCCGATGCTCCATGCCGGCGGCTGGGTTACTGTCCAGCTTTCCGTTAAGGTGCAGGAATGTGCATCAGAAACTGTCACCGTATAGGTCCCGGCCGAAAGTCCGGTAGCGCTGGCTCCAGTTTGGCCATTGTTCCAATGATATGCATAAGGAGTGGTTCCTCCGCCCACCGTCAGATCAATAACACCCGTACTGTAGGTATAGCAACTGACATTGGTCACATGTGATGACAAGATAGTCAGTTCGGTCGGTTCAGTCACCGTAACACTTGAAGTACCTGAACAAGTATTGGCATCCGTTACCGTAACCGTGTAGGTGCCCGCTCCGAGTCCGGTGATGGTCTGAGTTGTCAGCAAATTGCTCCATGCATAAGAATACGGCGTGGTTCCACCGGCAACCGTGACTGTTACCGAGCCATCTTTTGATCCATGGCAGCTAACATTCGAGACCACAAAAGCAGTCGGGACCGGGATCTGGTGGAAACAAAGCGTCATGAAATCCGTAACCGTGGCAGGTCCGCACGGGCTGCAACAGCCAACGTCGCCTTTAAGGGTCAGGTTCACGCAGCCTGCGGCGATATCCGCAGCACTTGGGGTATAACACGGATGTAGTACAGTTGTACTGGTAAAAGTACCGGTTCCGCTGGT
>JBAXFM010000523.1:0-2329 GCA_037139855.1 Bacteroidota bacterium | reverse complement strand
GACAGTTTGCTCAAAGATCTGCGGAACGGCAAATTAGATCTTTCTATTTGCCCATATACGGCCACGACTGAGCGACTACTCGATTTCAGACTTACTATTCCGTTTTACATTTCGAATATGGGTATCGTTACCCGGGCTGAAAATCACCGGCCCATTATTCAGATATTCGAAAACATTTTCTCATGGACAATTATCAGGTGGTTGGTTTTGGTCATGGTGATCGTTTCTGTTTTTGCATTTTTTTTATGGCTGGCTGAGCGTAAGGCCAACTCCCTTCAGTTCCATCCCGGGGCGAAAGGAGTACTCGACGGTGTTTGGTGGGCCTTTGTAACCATGACGACGGTCGGGTATGGCGATAAAATTCCGAAAACCACTACGGGGAAGATTCTTGCAATTACCTGGATGTTTTTTGCGATATCGCTGTTTTTTGTCGCATCCGGCGTAATTTCGTCAGAATTGACTTTAAACAAACTACAGTCGCGGATCCATAACTCCCACGACCTGAACCATTGCAGGGTGGGCGCTGTGGCACATTCCGGATATGCGGAAACACTTTCACGCCAGGAGATTGCCTACAAGCTTTATGAAAATCCGGAGGCTGGTTTTGCCGCCGTTGAAGCCGATTCGATCGACGCCTTTGTTTACGACCTGGCCTTTCTCAACTATGTTGTTGATCGGTATAAAAAGGATAAGCAGCTCATTGTTATTCCCAGCGGGTTAAATTTGCAGTATTTCTCCTTCCTGGCATCGAAAGAGAATGCTGAATTGATTGACCGGATCAATCCTGCATTGCTGAGTGCCATCGATGGTGATTCATGGGAAGAAATCCTGTCTCATTACGGCCTGAATAAATAAAATTCATTCACAATTTAAAACTCCGAAACATGGTCCCGAAAATTTCAACATTGAGTGGTTACATTTTTGAGTATCAAAAGAGTATAACAAATCCCACGGGCTTTTGGGCAAATATTGCCGAAACGTTCTTTTGGCGCAAAAAATGGGATGATGTTCTTTCCTGGGATTTTGGCAAAGCCAATGTAAAATGGTTTATCAATGCCAAACTCAACATCACCGAGAATATCTTTGAAAGGCATTTGTTTCATCGGGGAAATCAAACGGCCCTCATCTGGGAACCAAACGATCCAAAGGATGATAGCATAAAACTGACCTATTTCGAACTCTTCGATAAGGTGAATCAGTTTGCATTGGTACTTAAAAAACAAGGAATCGGCAAGGGCGACAGGGTGGCCGTGTATATGCCGATGGTGCCGGAATTATTGATCACCATGCTTGCATGTGCAAGGATCGGAGCGGTTCACTCGGTTATTTTTGCAGGTTTCTCAGCGCAATCTCTGGCCGACCGGATCATGGATGCCGGAGCAAAACTGCTGGTCACCAGCGATGGAGGCTTCAGGGGTTCGAAAACCATCCCGATCAAACAGATTTCCGATGAGGCCATGGATATGTGCCAGTGTGTAAAAACAGCCATTGTACTTAAACGGACGAATGAAGATGTGCCCATGAAACCCGGTCGGGATGTTTGGTGGCACGATGTGATCCAACAGGTGGAAGGCAAACTGGAGGCAGAAGTCATGGATGCTGAAGATCCGCTGTTTATCCTTTATACAAGCGGTTCCACCGGCAAACCGAAAGGACTGGTTCATACCATCGGTGGCTATATGGTGTATACCGCCTACACTTTCCGGAATGTTTTTCAATATGGCGATGGCGATATCTATTTCTGTTCTGCCGATATCGGCTGGATTACCGGCCATTCCTACCTGGTTTACGGCCCGCTGCTGGCTGGCGCCACAACCCTGATGTTTGAAGGAATTCCCACCTGGCCGGATGCCGGAAGATTTTGGGAGATCGTTGACAAACACAAGGTAAATCAGTTCTATACCGCACCAACGGCTCTGCGTTCACTCATGGCCATGGGAAATGAATGGCTCGACGGAAAACATTTTGGGTCATTGAAAGTTCTTGGTACCGTTGGAGAGCCCATCAACGAAGAAGCCTGGCACTGGTACCACGATCATATCGGGAAAAACCGCTGTCCAATCGTTGACACCTGGTGGCAAACCGAAACCGGAGGCATCATGATCAGTCCGCTGGCAGGGATCATCCCTACAAAACCATCCTATGCCACCCTGCCATTTATGGGTGTCAGACCATTTATAGTTGATCAGGAAGGGAAAGAACTGATGGGGAACAGCGTGGAAGGAAACTTATGCATCGCCTATCCATGGCCCGGGATGGCACGAACGATCTGGGGCGACCATGACAGGTTCTGGCAAACCTATTTCAGTACGTTTCCGAATCTTTATTT
>JBAXFM010000522.1:0-2337 GCA_037139855.1 Bacteroidota bacterium | reverse complement strand
TGGGTACCACCATCGGAGCGCTCACTGCCAACACCTGGTTCAGGGCCGTAGTGCAAAGCGGCAATTGTGCAGAAGCCAATTCATCATCAATTGCCATTACAGTCATTCCAGGCGGATCCTGGACCGGGCTGACAAATACCGACTGGAATATCGCAGCGAACTGGTGCGATGGCGTACCCACTGCTTCCACAAATGTGATCATACCTGCAGGAGGAAATCAGCCGGTGATCAGTGCTGGAGCTGTTTGCAATAATCTGACCATCAATTCAGGCGCCTCCCTGATCATCTCCGGCTCCAACACATTGAATGTCAACGGAAACTGGACAAATAATGGCGGAACCTTTACCCCCAATGCCAGTACCGTGAATTTCATTGGAACCGCACAAACAATCGGCGGAACATCATCTACTACCTTTAACAATTTCACCTGCTCAACTTCGGGCACAAAGACAATCACGACAGCTAAATGTATTGTAAACGGAATATTCTCCATGGAAGGAACGGCGACTGTATCTACGGTTCCAACCTATGGCAGTTCTGCAACCCTGCAATACAAAGGGAGCGCCGCGCAAACTACCGGTCCTGAATTTCCTGCCACCTGGACCGGATCAGGCGGCGTAATCATCAACAATGCGTTGGGAGTTACCCTTTCAAGCAGCGTCAGCATTGCCAGTACATTGTATTTAACCAGTGGAATATTGTCAACAGGAGCAAATACGTTTACAGTTACCAATACTTCAACAGGGGCCATCGTTGGCGGGTCAGCCACAAATTTCGTCAACGGGCCGTTGATCAGATCGTTAACAGCTGGACAAACTTACACCTTCCCTGTTGGGAAAGGATCCGTTTATTTACCATTTGGCCTGACGAGTCTAACCGGAACGGCGCCACAAATCAGGGTTGAAGCATTTTCCGGAAGTACCGGGGGGGCACCTTCAAGTCCGCTAACCTCCATAAGTACAACAGAATATTGGTCCGCATTGGTCATTTCAGGCACTTATACAGGCAGTTCAGTTTCATTGGGTCGTCAAACAGCGTTAAACGAATTTGAATCCATCGGCCGAAGCAGTACTTTAACAGGTGCTTATGCAACATTGCATGGTACCGTTAGTGGAACATCGATTATAAACTCTGATAACACCGGAAGTTCACTGGGTTACTTTGTGATGGCCTCAGCCAAATCGATCACCACCGGAACGATTTCACCAACAGCTTATTGTCAGGGGTCTGCCGTCAGTGTGCCTTATACCGTTTCAGGAAGTTTTAACAGTGGAAATATTTTCACCGCACAACTTTCGAATGCCAGCGGATCATTTGCCAGCCCCACCAATATCGGGTCGCTGTCTTCCCAAACTTCCGGCACCATTAATGCAACCATTCCGGCAGGCCAGGCAAATGGTACAGGCTATCGCATCAGGGTTGTTTCAAGCAATCCATCAGTCATAGGGAGTGATAACGGGGCAGATTTAAGTATCGGCCCTCCATCCATCACAGGAACATTTCCCGGCAGCCGATGTGGTCCGGGAACAGTTATCCTGGGCGCTACAGCTTCTGCGGGAACCATTAACTGGTATGCAACGCTTACAGGAGGTAGTTCTTTGGGGACTGGTACATCATTTACAACTCCAATTATTTCGTCTTCCACAACTTACTACGTTGATGCGACTATTGGCAGTTGTACTTCAACTCCAAGAACTCCGGTGCTTGCCATCGTAATTGCACCACCCTCCATAACCGCAGGGGGCGGAGGCACATTTTGTTCCGGCACAGATATAACACTCACAAGTTCAGGAACAAATATTACCAATCAGTACTGGACGGGTCCCAATAACTTTTATTCACTGGAGCAAAACCCGGTACTTACCAATGCCACATCGGCCATGAGTGGCACTTATACGGTAACTGCCAGTGGTGTAAGCGGAATCAACCTCGTAACCAATGGTGATTTTGAATTGGGAAACACTGGTTTTACAAGTGGTTATACCTATAGCAGTGATTTAGTGCCCGAAGGTCGTTATGCTGTTGTTGCCGATCCACATTCGGTCCATCCTAGTTTTATCAATTGTGTTGATCATACACCGACAGGAACTTTACAGATGGTGATAAACGGTGCAACCGTCGCAGGCGTGACCGTTTGGTCGGAAACCATAGCCGTAGCGACTGGTACTGATTATCAGTTTACCTACTGGATACAAAGTGTTGTGGGTAACAATCCTTCGCAACTACAGCTTTATGTCAATGGAATTGCAGCAGGACCTGTTTATACAGCCTTAACCCCGACCTGCCAATGGGCACAATTTCTATACAATTGGAACTCAGGATCAACTTCAACGGCCA
>JBAXFM010000521.1:0-2351 GCA_037139855.1 Bacteroidota bacterium | reverse complement strand
GAAAAATTTCATAAGCCCTTTCTTTTTTGACCGGGCGAGTTCCCGGGAAATTAAATTTCGAGAATTCGAGGAAATTGGGTGAGGTTGGTACAGCCCGACTTTGTGACGACGATCACATCCTCAAGGCGTACGCCGCCCACTCCCTTATAATAGAGGCCCGGTTCCACCGTCACGACCTGCCCGGCTTTGAGAATGTCCTCGCCTTTGCTGACGCGCGGAGGCTCATGGATATCAAGCCCGAGCCCGTGACCGGTGCTGTGAAAAAACCCCTGCTTGTCATTCACAGCAGCAAAGATGAACCCATGTCAGCATTCTTTTCTGTCCTGTACAACGATTATTGGTTTTACCTGGACAAGAATGATTACAATTCGAAGAAAGTTTTCTCTTTTCTCCTGTTTTTATGTGCTTTAAGTGATAACGATGACCAAAAAACCTCACCGGTACTGACGATTCCCGCTAACTGAACAGGCCAACAGGTGAAAAAATTTGCTGGCAAAGATATCTCAGTCAATTTCAAATTTCCCTGTAAAAACCCGGGAATCGTTGGTGAGTTTTATCAGGTAAACACCTTTTGCAAATCTGCTGACATCAATTTGCCGGGTACACACTTCGGGCAAGTTGTCAAGTAATTCATTGTAAAGGCTTTGGCCCCTTACATCTGTAATCCGGACCCGGAGTTGCTTCTCCGTTCCTTTGATGGATAAGGTAAGTAGCTCATGAACGGGGTTTGGATAGATTGTAATCCTTGACAGGAGCCGTTCATCGCTGACTCCGGTACAAACCATCACATTGATAAAAGCTGAACTCTCAGATCCTGTTCCGCAAACATTGGTTCCCGCAACTTTAATTTCGCCGGAAACCGCCGAGCCGCTAAAGTCAACACCGATGGCGTTCGTGCCCGTTCCCTGCGAAATAGCAGCTCCCGGAGGAAGAATCCATACGTAGGTTGATGCATTGGAAATCAAAGGAATACTGTATTGATAACCTCCCAAACCCTGGCAAACTGTGTCAGGCCCCGATAGGGTAAGCGCAGGGCCAGGGAGTGTTTCAACATTAACACTCAGCCAGCCCGCAGCACTTGTGCAGGCGCCGATTTGTGCGATCACACTGACAAATCCGGCAGAAATTCCCCACTGCACGGTAATGGCATTTGTTCCCTGTCCTGCAGTAATTGTTGCATCGGAAGGTACAGTCCAGGTGTTTGTCACCCCTGCTATCGCCGGAACGCTGAAGTTGGCTGAAGTCCCGGTGCAAACGGTGGAAGGCCCGTTGATTGGGCCAGGTGTAGAAGGCATCGGTGCAAGGTTTACGGCCAACTGGCTTGCCGGGCTGGTCCCGCAACTGTTCCCAGATGTAACCGAAATGCTTCCCGAGGTCACACCCCATAGAACGGAAAGGGTGGTGGTGCTCTGTCCGGAAAGGATGGCTGCCCCTGCCGGGACGGTCCAGTTATAGGATGTCGCTCCGGGAACGGATACAATGTTGTAGGTTTCAGTGGCTCCCATGCAGGGTGAAGTGTTGCCTGAAATGGTGCCGGGGGCTGCAGGCGGGGTGATGATTGTCACATAAACGCTGTCTTTTTTAAGGGTTGCCACATTGTCATGCACGGTGCAGATGTACCACGTGTTGGCAACTGGGGTTGCCGTAGGGTTGGGCAACGCAGAGCTGAATCCGGCAGGGTTGGATGTCCACGCATAGGTGTAAGGCCCGGTTCCTCCGCTGGCCATGGCCTGCAATTGCGTCGAACTCCCGGTGCATACTGCGGAAGGCGTTGCTGATACATATACCGACAGCGCCAGAGAAGCCATTACGGTGATGGTGGCATTGCGCTGGTGTGCGGGTGTTCCGTTCGGCCCTTTTGCAAAGAAGAGCGCCTGGTAACTCGCAAGCGGAACATTTCCGCTCAGTTTCAGACGAACAATCTTTGACCCGGGGAACGAAGTGATTTTATTTCCCTGCGGGAAAGTAAACGTGATGCTGCCGGCTGAAGGGGCTGGCAATATCTGGCCGGAAAGGACCACCGTGTCGGTGTACAGCTTGACATCCGGAATACTTACCACGAAATCGATGCTGTCGTTGGGGACATAGATATTGCCGGTGGTGTTGTTGAGTGCCATGGCAAAATCGGGGAAATAGGAGGTCACACTCAGGAAAGTGCCCTGGCGGAAATCTGTCCAGCCGGCCATACCCGCTTTTTTATTGGAAATAATGCCGTTGTAGTCACCTTCGTACCTTGGTGTTCCGCCCCCGCCGCAGGTGGGGCAATCGATCTTCATTTTCTGGTTTGACAGGGACTGATTCTGCGCCCAGGTAACTCCTCCGTTGTCGGAATAGGAGGCATAGATAAGTGC
>JBAXFM010000520.1:0-2357 GCA_037139855.1 Bacteroidota bacterium | reverse complement strand
TGGATAAAGGGAAAATGGCGCCACGTGATTTTCCAAAGGATTTTCCGGAGATAGAGTTGCTGAAGCACAAGCATTATATTCTTTCTTATCCTTTGAGAGACGAAATGATCGCCTCCGACCATTTTCATGAGGTAGTTCTGATGGCTTTTAAGACCATGTATCCATTCAATATGTTCCTCAAGAGGGCTCTGGAAGGATAAATGAAATGCAGACTAAGCCAAATGTCCGATGATGGTTTGTTTCCCGATCACCTTCTGTCCCAGTTTAATGTCAAGAATTGTTTCCACTGGCAATAGAAGATCAACCCTGGAACCAAATTTAATAAATCCAAGCTCATCTCCCTGGATTACGGGTTCTCCAACTTTAGGATAACATTTGATACGCCGTGCCATGGCGCCTGCAATTTGCCTTACGAGAATACGATGGTGGTCGACACGTTGTATGACGGTTGTGGCGCGCTCATTTTCAAGGGATGCCTTTGGATTAAAAGCAACCATGTGCTTTCCGGGATGGTAATAGTAATAAACCACATCACCTTCTACCGGAAACCAATTGACATGTACGTTGGTGGCAGACATAAAGATGGAAACCTGAATGCGTTCATCCTTAAAATATTCGGGTTCGATGGTACGCTCTATCACCACAACTTTCCCATCGGCCGGGCACAGGATTACTTTACTGCCGATGTTGGCTTCGCGTTTTGGTGATCGGAAAAACCGTACGATCATGATAAAAAACCAAAGGCCAAGCGCATACATGGTGTAATGAAACCATGTTTGGTTAACCAAAATATCGTTCAGTGCAAGCAGGACTGCCGCGACAAATAAAAATGCAATGGTGATCGTCTTATATCCTTCTTTGTGTATGGTCATAAGTGTCAGATAGGGTGATGAAGAAAGAAGTACAAAAATACAAAAGGCGCTGAAATTAACATCGTGTCGAAACGATCAAGAATACCACCATGTCCCGGAAGGATGGTCCCGGAATCTTTGATATTCAGACTGCGTTTGAGCAATGACTCCACCAGATCGCCATGGGTACCAAAAAATACCACCATGCAGGCAAGTGCAAGCCAGTCGGATAAAGGCATGTCAGGGACCAGGAAATGCAGGCCAAATGCAAGTGCAAAGGTGACAACTGCTCCTGCAATGGTTCCTTCCCAGGTTTTCTTTGGCGAAATGCGTTCAAAAAATTTGTGTTTCCCGAACTGTCTGCCGTAAAGGTATGCCATGGTGTCATAAATCCAGGTAAATGCAAAATATCCGACCAGGATAACTGGCATTCCTAGGAAATGAAGCGCTTCGGGCTGGCTAAAGTATAGCAACATCGAAAATGGCAGTGCGATATAGAAAAATCCCAGGGTGGTTGTGGCAATGTTCATCAAAGGATTTGGCTTATTCCGGTAGATTTCGATGATGAAGGTTAAAAAGAACAGAGGGACCGTGATTAGAAATGGGATCATTGCCAGCATGGTAACTTCTTCCTTGCTGAGTGTCCAGGGAATCAGATACATCAATGCAGCCGTCAGGAAAAGGAAGGCTCCGGCAAAGGTTCCGTAAAGTTTTTGCGGGTGGCAATTTTCATTGCTGATCAGTCCGTAAAACTCCCAAAGTCCGAGAATGGTGATGACAAGGAAAATAACCGCAAAAACCCAACCGCTGAACCAAAGCGCTGCCAGCAGGATGAAAACCATCGACAAACCGGTAATGGTCCGGGTCCAGAAATTATTCATCTGTTTCGCAGTTAATTTGCACTGTTCGTGTCATCGATTAAGAAAACAAAGAGTTCTTTTGGTCCATGGGCGCCCATTACCAGGGTTTTCTCAATATCGGCGGTCCGGCTTGGACCCGATATCAGGGAAATCATCGAAGGGTAGTTGTCACGGTACTTTTTCTTGATTCCGTTCAAGGCTTGTTTTAAATCCGGGACCAACTGGGAAGTATAACCTAAAACCAGGTGTATTTCGGGATAGACAGTGATTTTCCGGCCGGGGCTTAACCGGGATGAAACCATGATGGTGCCGAGACGAGCAATCAGGAATTCGCAGCGTGTGATTCCGATCCTGGCCTCCAAAATGGCATCAGCATGTGCTTCAAAGGGGATTCCGCCGGCTTTAAGTATTCGGTGGAGCGATGGATCCTGACAAAACAAGACACCCCAGTCTTTCTCAAGAATGAAAGATTTGAGGTTTCCGATAAATTCATCTTCACTTTCGCAGTAAACAAATTTCCCGGCAATCCTCACCAGTTCTTCTGCAAAGGTAACATCAAGCGGGTCTGTTAACTCTTTATAAACAGAAGAATCCTGGTCAATGATCGGATAAGGCGCTTCTGTCTTTTCGATCAGGGCATCCCTGA
>JBAXFM010000519.1:0-2359 GCA_037139855.1 Bacteroidota bacterium | reverse complement strand
GTCTGTGCTCCGTTGGTTGCCAAAAGAGAAGTTCCTCCCGATGTGCTTGCCGTCGTATTCCTGAACCATTGATAACTTAATCCAATACCAGCGGCTGTTACTGTAATTGGTGTGAATGTGCCGGCAATACATTGCGTTTGGGTAGCTGTTGACTGGCTGGTGATGGCCGTTGTTGGATTCACAACAAAGGCGCCCGATACTGAACTCGTAACTGTTCCGCAGGTCCCTGTAACAATACAGTAGTAATAAACTGTCCCGGCAGTTGTTGCCTGGGGGGTATAACTGTTGGTCTGCGCTCCGTTGGCCGCCAATAAAGAGCTGCCTCCGGTAGTGGTTGCTGTTGTATTACTAAACCATTGATAGGTTACCCCTGTACCTGTTGCCGTTACAGTAATGGGGGTAAAGCTGCCCGCAATACATTGTGTTTGGGTAGCCGTTGACTGGGCGCTGATTGCAACCCCTGCATTGACAATGAAGGCTCCCGAGACCGCACTTGTTGCTGTTCCGCAGGTTCCGGTAACGATGCAATAATAATATAGCGTTCCTGCGACTGCAGCCTGGGGTGTGTAACTGCTTGTCTGAGCTCCGTTGGCCACCGAAAGAGAAGTCCCGCCAGTAGTCGTTGCCGTTGTATTACTAAACCATTGATAACTTAATCCGACCCCTGCAGCTGAAACCGTGATTGGCGTAAATGTTCCCGCAACACATTGTGTTTGGGTAGCCGTTGACTGGCTGGTGATGGCTGTTGAGGGGTTCACAACAAAGGCACCCGATGCAGAACTTGTAACCGTTCCGCAGGTCCCTGTTACAATACAGTAGTAATAAAGTGTCCCGGCAGCTGTTGCCTGAGGGGTATAGCTGTTGGTCTGGGCTCCGTTAGCCACCAATAACGAGCTACCACCTGAAGTCGCTGCGGTAGTGTTGCTGTACCATTGATAACTCAAGCTAACTCCAGTTGCAGTTACAGTAATTGGGGTGAAGGTTCCGGCAATACATTGTGTCTGGGTTGCCGTTGACTGGCTTGAAATGGCTGTTGCAGACGTGACAATAAAGGCACCCGATGCAGCACTTGCGACTGTTCCACAGGTTCCGGTCACTACACAATAATAATAAAGTGTCCCGGCAACAGTTGGCTGTGGGGTGTAACTATTGGTCTGTGCTCCGTTAGCCGCCAAAAGCGAAGTTCCTCCGGTGGTCGTTGCTGTTGTATTACTATACCATTGATAGGTTAATCCTGCACCTGCCGCTGTAACTGTTATGGGAGTAAAGGCTCCTGAATTACATTGTGTCTGGGTCGCCGTTGACTGACTATTGATTACCGTTGCCAGGTTGACAATAAAGGCACCCGATACTGCACTCGTCACTGCTCCGCATGTCCCTGTCACAATGCAATAGTAATACAGTGTCCCTGTGGCTATTGCCTGAGGGGTATAACTGTTGGTCTGTGCTCCATTAGCCGCCAACAACGAGGTGCCTCCGGTAGTCGTTGCTGTTGTATTGCTATACCATTGATAGGTTATCCCTGTACCGGTTGCGGTTACAGTAATGGGGGTAAATGTGCCGGTATTACATTGTGTTTGGGTAGCCGTAGACTGGGAGCTGATTGCTCCCCCTGAATTGACAATGAAGGCTCCTGATACAGTGCTGGTTGCTGTTCCACAGGTTCCTGTAACGATACAATAATAATATAGCGTTCCTGCTACCGCTGCCTGTGGGGTGTAACTACTGGTCTGGGCTCCGTTGGTTGCCAAAAGAGAGGTTCCTCCCGTTGTACTTGCCGTCGTATTGCTGAACCACTGATAGGTTAATCCTACACCTGCAGCTGTAACTGTAATTGGCGTGAAGGTTCCTGCAATACATTGAGTCTGGGTCGCTGTTGACTGACTGGTGATAGACGTTGTTGGATTCACAACAAAGGCGCCCGATACTGAACTTGTAACTGTTCCGCAGCTCCCTGTAACAATACAGTAGTAATAAAGTGTCCCTGCGGCTGTTGCCTGGGGGGTATAACTGTTGGTTTGCGCTCCATTGGCCGCCAATAATGAGGTCCCCCCGGTAGTAGTGGCTGATATATTGCTGTACCATTGATAACTTAATCCAACTCCTGTCGCTGTTACCGTAATAGGGCTGAATGTTCCCGTAATACATTGTGTCTGGGTTGCCGTTGACTGGCTTGGAATGGCTGTTGCAGGGTTTACAATAAGTGCCCCCGATGCAGCACTTGTGACTATTCCACAGGTTCCTGTCACTATACAATAATAATAAAGTGTCCCGGCAACAGTTGTTTGTGGGGTGTAACTACTGGTCTGTGCTCCGTTGGTTGCCAAAAGAGAAGTTCCTCCCGATGTGCTTGCCGTCG
>JBAXFM010000518.1:0-2372 GCA_037139855.1 Bacteroidota bacterium | reverse complement strand
TTGTTTGAATGAAAAAACTGATTCAAACCATTCGAAACATCTGGAAGATTGAAGATCTTCGTAAGAGGATCCTTTATACAATCGGTATAATCCTGATCTATCGTCTGGGTTCTTATGTGGTACTGCCTGGTGTTGATCCAAGTATGCTTGCCAGCCTTCAAAATCAAACCAAATCTGGTTTGTTGGGGCTCTTAAATATGTTTTCCGGTGGAGCTTTTTCCAATGCCTCTATTTTTGCATTGGGTATTATGCCTTATATTTCTGCATCCATCGTGATGCAGTTGCTGGGAATGGCGATTCCTTATTTCCAGAAACTTCAGAAAGAGGGAGAAAGCGGTCGTAAAAAGATCAACCAGATGACACGTTATCTAACTGTCATCATATTGATTTTCCAGTCACCTGCTTACATTGCAAATCTTGCTGCACAGTTGCCGGCTGAGGCCATTTCGCCTTTCAATCCGAATGTGACGCATCATTCTGTGTTCTCTTTCTTTGGAATATCCTCGATAATTATTCTTACAGCAGGTTCCATGTTGGTGATGTGGCTCGGTGAGCGTATCACAGACAAAGGAATTGGAAATGGTATCTCCCTGATCATTATGATCGGGATCATCGCCCGCCTGCCGTTTGCATTGTTTGGAGAACTGGTATCAAGAATGGAGCAGAAAGGTGGAGGTCTGGTGTTTTTTGTAGTAGAAATAGCTTTCCTGGTTCTTGTTATTCTCGTTACGATCCTGCTTGTGCAGGGTACCCGAAAGATTCCGGTACAATATGCAAAACGCATCGTCGGTAACAAACAGTATGGCGGAGTTCGTCAGTACATCCCTTTAAAGGTCAATGCAGCGGGAGTAATGCCGATTATTTTTGCCCAGGCAATTATGTTTCTTCCGTTGACGATTGCCGGTTTTGCCAGCAACGAGACCCTTACCGGTTTTGCCAGGGTTTTTACCGATATCAACGGGATTACGTATAATGCAACATTCTTCGTTCTGATCATCCTGTTTACCTATTTTTATACGGCCATTACGGTAAATCCGAATCAAATGGCTGAGGATATGAAAAAGAATGGCGGATTTATTCCGGGGGTCAAACCAGGTAAAAAAACTGCTGAATTTATTGATGATGTGATGTCACGCATTACTTTGCCAGGTTCAATTTTCCTGGGATTTGTGGCCATTATGCCGGCATTGGTTCGCATGGTTGGGATTACTTCCCAATTTGCCCAGTTCTACGGCGGAACATCACTGCTGATTCTTGTTGGTGTAGTGCTGGATACTTTGCAGCAAATTGAAAGCCATTTGTTGATGCGTCATTATGACGGGTTGACTAAGTCGGGCAGAATTAAAGGTCGTTCTTCTTATTCCGTTGCCGGTCAGTAATGTATGTTTAACAAACAAATGACTGTAAAGTCGACCGATGAGATTGAATTACTGAGAGAAAACGCGATTATTGTAAGCAAAACACTCGCAGAAGTCGCAAAACATATCAAACCTGGTGTTAGCACGTTAACACTTGACAAAATAGCTGAAGATTTTATCCGGGCTGAAGGAGCAATCCCCGGGTTTAAAGGTTACAGGGGATTTCCGGGAACCCTTTGTGTTTCCACCAATGAAGAGGTGGTACATGGAATCCCGGGCAACAGAGTTCTTAGAAATGGTGATATAGTTTCGATTGACTGCGGTTGTCAGAAAGATGGGTTTTATGGTGATTCGGCTTACACTTTTCCGGTAGGAGAAGTTTCCGATGAAGTATTAAACTTGCTTAAACGAACCAAAGAATCCTTGTTAAGGGCTATTGACATAGCAGTTGCAGGACGAAGGGTTGGTGATATCAGTGCAACAGTGCAGGAATATGTTGAGGGTTTTGGCTATTCTGTAGTCAGGGAACTTGTGGGACATGGAATCGGACGGCAGTTACACGAAAAACCTGATGTTCCGAATTATGGCAAAAGAGGATCAGGGGTTAAAATGGTTGCAGGACTGATAATCTGCATTGAACCGATGATCAATATGGGTGTGAAAACAGTCGTTCAGGATGCTGATGGTTGGACAATCCGGACCGCAGACAGAATGCCTTCAGCACACTTTGAGTTGACGGTAGCTGTGAGAAAGGAGAAAGCAGATGTTCTGTCTACCTTCCGTTACATCGAAGAAGTTTTAGGATCAAGGAGTATATAGCATGGCAAAACAATCGTCAATACAACAAGATGGCACGGTCATCGAATCCCTCGGAAATGCAATGTTCCGTGTGGAATTGGAGAACGGGCATGTAATTACAGCACATATTTCCGGTAAAATGAGGATGCATTATATCAAAATTCTCCCCGGCGACCGGGTCCGGATCGAAATGTCACCTTATGATTTATCAAAAGG
>JBAXFM010000517.1:0-2375 GCA_037139855.1 Bacteroidota bacterium | reverse complement strand
ACGCTGCCTGCACCATTCGGAATTTTCGTAAAGTCATCCGTTCCGAGGTCTTTTTCCTGACTTCGACACTGGGACACCCTAAAAATTTTCCCAGAAAATCTCATCAAAAAGCAGTGCGATAGATTTTTGTTTTGAGGTGAGAAGCATGGTCTTTGTCAGCGTGGCATTGCTTGTTTGTAACCTTATCTTGATGGTTGTAACTGTTTTTGCAATGTCCATCACTTTGCCAACACTCAAATTGATACCAGTTGTTTTGAGTATCCGCTCCAGTTCTTTGTATACTTTATATGCTATGAAGCAAATACAGACATGAGCCTCGATCCTGCGAGGTGTAAAATGGAACATCGGGCGTATCTCGATAGTGCCTTTAGTGACCCTAAAAGCGTTTTCTACTACCCATAATCCGGTGTATTGTTCGTAAACCTCTTTTGCCAGAAGAGAGGTATTGGTCAAGTACCCTTTCAGTCCGTCCCACTTCTGGTCTTCGGCGATTTTTTGTGAGTTGATCGCAACTTTTACATTGTCGGAAATTTCTAAGAATTTATTATACCCGCGCTTGTTGATATTTTCTTTCGTGATTCTTCCGCTTTTAAAGGTTTTTTGTAAACGTTTTACACCCTTTTCCCTGTTGTACCTGTCTTTCTTTGCTCTTTTTTCCGAATAGTTGATAATCAACCTGTAGCCATTCATCTGTAGCTCGTTGAATTCACCGTCATGTTTTTCCAATGATAAAATCCATTGCCTGGTTTCCTCCTGCTCGTTTTTTATCCTTGCCCCAAGAATGTATTTGTATCCGCCGGATTCCAATAGACTTACATTCGACTTGTTCATCAATCCCGAGTCGGCAACAACCACGAAATCGTCCAATTTAAAACGTTGTACAAAATCCTCAACCATCGGCAGCATCGTTCTTCCCTCGTATTGAGAACCGTTAAAAATGGAATATGAAAGGGGGTATCCGTCTCGACTGACCAACAAGCCCAGTACCACTTGGGGTTGGCTGTGCTTACCGTCTTTCGAGAAGCCTGTTTCGCGCAGCTCATCGCTATTATCGGTTTCAAAATAAAGTGTGGTGACGTCGTAAAACATCAACCCGATTTTCCCTCCCAAGATTTTCGTTGTGTGTTCTATGCTGATTTGCTGAATTTTTTCCTGTTGGGTGTTGTGTAGCTTATCCAAATAGCGGTAAATTTTGTGCAATTGTACATCTTCGTCGAAATGAGACTTCAAATAGTCGACTGTTGCCGATTTGCTTAACGGTTGACTTAGGCGAGCAATTACCAAATGCTTCAATATGTCGTTGTTCAATTTATCGAAGCCTACGGATTTGAACACCCTGTCCAATATTAACTGTGTGCCATTTATCAGAATGTTTTCGATCTTGGAAAGCAGAAAATCGTTAATCTGCATCTCATCGGCTTCCTTTGAGGCTTGTTCAAAGATATCCTGTTCGCCCAAGTGATTGGATATCCATTTCTTCCCTTGTATATAAAGTTCGTCAACGATATAAGTGTCCGAACTGCTGCCAATGGTTTTTAACAAACGGTACTTGCCATCGCTTTTGTCTATGATCTGGACACTGATTATACCGCTGGGGTTTTTCTTTTTGCGTACATACATGCCACAAAAATAAGGCTTTTTAAGCCTGGGACACCCATTTTGGGTGTCCCATAAGTCATAACTGCCTGTTTTATAGGCATTTAGGTTGCTGCAGAAAATCTACGTGTCGAAGTCAGGAAAAAGTTTACTGTATTGATAACGGGTTCATTGATGTTAACTCAGTTTCATTTAGTGAGGATAAAGGCAGGCTCCTCGAGAATATGGTTTATCTGAATCTGCGACGACAAACACCTGAGATTTTCTACTTCTCGGATAAAAAGGAATGTGATTTCGTCGTATTTCAAAATGGGAACTTTATGGGTCTTTACCAGGTATGTTGGCAATTAGACCAAAACAATATGGACAGGGAACTGGATGGTCTACAGGAGGCCATGAATTATTTCGGCGTTCAAACCGCAAGCCTGATTACGCATGATCAGTCGGATACCTTCACAATCGGTGGTAAGACTATTTCTGCACAACCTTTTCATCAATGGGAAAAGGTTTAAACTATGCATTCCGTTACAAAACATCATCGCCATGATTGGTAGAAGTGCATTGCCTGCATGATCTGCATTGTTTGCATTACCTGCATTTTTTTGCTGTTTATAAACGAAAGGTACAAAATCGTTTTAAGAATTCCGCACCTACGGAGCGGTGAATTTCCATGAATGCAAACGTGCTACCAGTATGCGGCTCCTATGGAGCCGGGATGAATTGCTGCGATTCCGATGCCGTGACCTGATTCCTATAAAGCCGGGAAGAATTGCTGTGAA
>JBAXFM010000516.1:0-2381 GCA_037139855.1 Bacteroidota bacterium | reverse complement strand
CAACCTGATCAGCAATTTTGCGGTCGATTTTCTCTCCTTTATCGATGGAGTTCATCACCTGCTTAAAGGCTTCTTCTGTGAGGTATTCTCGCATGGCAGCCTTGTTAAACGTAAGTTCACCAAAATACTCGGAAGCCTTCAGATTCGGAAATTCAACGACATGCTGTTTGCGTGTCATGGCTATTTCGAGGGCTCTAAAACGTAAATTATCCATTTTATCAAGATTTAAGGGTTAATTTATGCCCCACCCTAAATCCCTCCCCAACAAGGGAGGGACTTACTCCCCTTCTCCTTAAGGAGAAGGGATCAGGAGGTTGAGGTGTTTTTTTCAACTTCATGCCTCTTCCGAAAAAGAAGCAACCCGGCAAATGTAATAAATCCATTTAAGATCAACAGTTCAAAACCGAACCGATATCCATGGAAGATATTAACAGAATACTCACTGAGGAAAAAGCAGATTACCGGAGAAAGCAGCGCTATCAAGGGAACCCAGCGATCGTGAACCGAAAATTTTGTGAATAACCCAAATGCGTACAAACCCAGTAAGGGACCATACGTGTAGCCTGCAACAGTAAATAACTTATCAATCACCGCCCGGTCGTTTATGGCGCGGAATAACACAATTACCATCAGCAGGATCAAGGCAAACGCAATATGGACCATTTGCCTTATTTTTTTCTTTTCATTTTCTGAGAGTTTTTCGCGCTTGTTTATGCCCAGAAAATCGATGCTGAATGAAGTGGTCAGCGAGGTGAGAGCCCCGTCGGCACTGGGATAGGCAGCGGAAATCAACCCGATCAGAAATACCAGGCCTGCAACCGGCCCGAGATGAGTAATGGCAATCACCGGAAAGAGATCATCTGTTCTGGCAGGCAATTGAATTCCTTTATCCGAGGTGAATAAATAGAGGCTTGCGCCCAGGAAGAGAATCACAAAGTTGACGAAAACCATGATCCCGGTGAAGGTGAACATATTTTTCTGAGCATCTTTGAGGGAACGACAACTCAGGTTCTTTTGCATCATCTCCTGGTCAAGTCCGGTCATGACAATGGCAATGAATGCTCCGCTGAACAGTTCCTTGAGAAAAAAACGTTTATCACTCCAGTCGGTGAAAATCATTTTCGAGTACTCACTTGTATATACTTTATCAATCATTTCACCAAGATTCATTCCCATGCTTTTGTTTATCAGGTATATCGACATCCCCAACGATAGCAGCATGAAGGTGGTTTGTATGGTATCGGTCCAGATGATGGTTTTAATTCCTCCTTTGAACGTGTACAGCAGGATCAGTACAATAAATATTAATACCGTGACAAAGAACGGGATATTCCAGGCATCAAAAATAAAAATCTGGAGTACGTTCACAACCAGAAACATTCTGAAAGAGGCGCCAATCGTACGTGACAATATAAAATAAAAAGCGCCTGTCTTATACGACCAGAAACCAAACCGTGTCTCCAGATAGGAATAAATTGAGGTGAGGTTCAGTCTGTAATAGAGTGGCAGCAGTACATTTGCGATCACGGTGTAGCCGAAAACATATCCGATCACCACCATCATGTATGAAAAATTTGCCGTACCCACCCATCCCGGAACAGACATAAAGGTAACCCCCGACATGGAAGCGCCTATCATGCCATAAGCTACCACAAACCATGGCGAGGCTTTATTTCCCAGGAAAAAACTGCGATTGGTCGATTTGCGCGAAGTAAGCCAGGTAATGACAAACAGGATGGCTGTGTAGGCGAGGAAACAGAAGAGAATAATGGTTGGGCTCAAAAGTGGAGAAAATTAAAATGTAAAATGTTAAAAGTCAAATGTCAAAAAAAAAAAGAACGGTTAAAGCAAGATTCTATAAGTGGTTTGAAAAGGAAATGAGGTCAGGAAAATGATAATCAATTATTTTTGGGTATATTTTTGCAAGGGTTGGGTCAGGTGCAATCAGCACGGTCTTCATCCTGACGCGTTTGCCAAAGATCATGTCAGATAGCGAATCGCCCGCCATAATTGAATTGTTGAACCGGATTTCAGAAAATTGTTTGCGTGCCTTCAATGCCATACCAACATTGGGTTTGCGCATCACCGACCTGTTCGATTTAAGATGCGGGGAATAAAAAACAGCATCAACCATTCCGCCTGCAGCGATAATTTCATTCACCATTCGGTCGTGAATAGCCATTAATTCATTTTCAGACATTAACCCCTTCCCTACTCCCTGTTGGTTACTGACAATAATAATGCGTCCAAAAACCTGATGAAAGTGTTTCATAGCCTCCGGCACGCCGGGCAAAAACTCAAACTGATCCCAGGTTTTCACATAATCATCCACGATGCGATGGTTGATCACCCCATCACGATCGAGGAACAAAGTCCAGCTG
>JBAXFM010000515.1:0-2445 GCA_037139855.1 Bacteroidota bacterium | reverse complement strand
CCATCCATTCCCAGACTGATAGCCTTGTCGTATTCAAAGCCGGAAACCACCTCAGCCCATGAACCTTCCTGGTGAAAAATGCTGCATACGGCATTAAGATAATTGGTTTTATACGACCACGCAAACTGTACCTTGGGATAACGGTTTTCAAATGCTTTCTTTGCTCTTTTAATGGTATTGCGAATCGTTTTCTCAGAAATCACGAACAGGGGAGACCCATATTCTTTGATAAGAGACTGCACAGATACACCATCGATATGTGTCATTGGCGCATATTCCGTTCTGGTTCCGAATTTATTCGGCATGCCGGTTTCAAGTTTCTTAATCACCGGTCTTTCATATCTTATTTTACTCATATCTTCTTTGCTCTTAAATTCATTAAAACTCAAATTTCAACTTTGTCACTTGTCATTTGTCATTCTTTACAGTTCCCCGTAAATACTGATCTGCTCAAATTCTTCCCGGTCAACGATCATATCCCAGGAGTAGCGGATAAACATTTTTCCCACGGCATAGGAGGTAAATGGCTTTACCTTTTCGCCCATAGCCAGGTTGACCAGCGCTTCGGGAATATTCTGTCCAACCCCAACAGCCAGGTAAATCCATGCCGGCAGTCTGGGGTTGATCTCAAGCAGGTAAAGCTCGCCATCCTTGTTTTTCATGAGTTCGAGCTCAAATCCACCGCGCCATTTGGTGGTTTTAAGGAATTTTCGCGTCATGTCGAGCATCTTCTCATCGGAAATGGTAATGCCACCCCATGCCTTACCTTTGTCGGTAATGTATTGTTTCCGCATTGGAACCGCCCCGATGGTGTTGCCTTTTCCATCGCCAAGCCCGGTTACGTTGAATTCGGTACCATGGATAAATTCCTGGATGATGATGGGAAGCCCCCATTTGGCGCTGATCTTGTTGAAGTAGCTCTTCACCTGTTCAATGCTGTAGGCAATGGAGGCATCGTAGAATTTTCCTTTAACAATCATAGGAAAGGAAAATTCTGAAGGCAGACTGTGTACGGTATTCAGATCATAAATCACTTTGCTGTGAGGCACGCTGATGCCATATTTCTTTCCGAAATCGTTGAGGTTTACCTTGTGCCGTTCCTCAAACTGATGCATGGTAGGTAGAAACATGTGGATTCCCATGGCCTTGAGTTTCGGCTCCAGTTTGATAAACGGGTAAAGTTCCGCATCGAAGTTCGGAATGATCACATCAAGTTTCTCTTTTTCCTGGATATACTCCAATCGGGCAAGCAGCATGTCGGTTCCGGCAGTAGGATATGGGATAGAGTAGGTGCGATCCACAATATCGTGCATGTAAATGCCTGGCTCAAGCGATTCGTACGACAGCCCGATGATCTTTACATCGAATGAGGCAGCCTCACGCAACGCCCTGATTACCGAAACCCCGGGCCCCGGCGAGTCGATGGCATTCAGACCTGTGACGCCGATGTTAAGCTTTCGTTTCTTCATATGTTTCAAGGAGGTTGTGATGGTAAAGAATTCCGATAAAGTCGTGATAATCTTTCTCGAAGGTGGTATGGTCCGTTGAATATCTGTCCAGAATAGCCTGACTGATCTGTTCAGGACTCTTTTCTTCCCGGATGAGGTTGAGTATCTCAACACCGATGGGATTCACGGTATAGGATTCGCCGGTTACCGGATTAAACAGCAATCCGGCCTCACTGACGGCAACATTTTTTCGTAGTTTCATAAGTTAAAGTTTTTTGTGGGTAGAGACTTACTGGTTTGTCATTCCAACCATGATGCAATATTACATCATGGAATTGTCCCGGATGTTATGAAATTTTAGTAACGATGTATAAAATTTTATGATAGGGTTGCCGCCATTATTGAATCAGTAACTTTTTAATTTCAATAGCTGCCTTCGTTTGTATTTTCAGCAGGTAAATGCCCTTTGCCAGCAAACTCACATCTGTTTCAATAACGTTCTGATGCAGGAACCTGACAGGCATTACCTGTTCTCCTTTCATATTGAAAATGGTTATAATGGTTTCCCCTGTCAGTTTCCTGTTGCTGGTAATGGAGATTTTATCATTTGCCGGGTTAGGATAAATGATGAATGTTTGTTCCGGCGATATGGTTTCTTCAACAAAAGTACCGCCATTGGTAGTTTTTAAAATAGTTTCCCCTTCACCCACCACATAACCGGTATTGGCATCGGTAAAGTAAACTGACACGAAAAAATGAGTTGTGCCGGTCGACAGTTTAGTCCATGTTGTGCCTCCATTCGTGGTTTTTAAAATGGTTCCTGAATCGCCAACTGCATAACCGTTATTTGCATCGGGAAAGAAAACTGAATACAAATTGTTAGTGGTTCCGCATGATAATTCAGTCCAGGTTCTGCCTCCGTCGGTGGTTTTCAGGATGATCCCATCACCTCCGGGTAAATGCTGACCTCCAACAATATAGCCTGTATTGGCATTGA
>JBAXFM010000514.1:0-2449 GCA_037139855.1 Bacteroidota bacterium | reverse complement strand
CTTCCCAAACCATGAAAAATCAACCGAAACCTGCCCAGGTCTTCCACTTCGACCTTTATGGCAAACGCGAGGAGAAGTACGATTTCCTCAATAACGAAAGCCTTGACTCCATCCCATGGACGGAACTCGATTGCCCGGAACCTTATCATTTCTTTGTGCCGAAGGATTTTAGCCAAGGATTGTCCTACGAAACAGGATTTTCAATAGATCATTTATTTATAATCAGTAATTCAGGAATTCAAACAAAAAGAGATAAAACCGTTTATTGCTTTGCAAAATCCGAAATTGAAAACGTAATTTGTGATTTTAAAACGTTGGAAATTGAACATATAAGAAAAAAATATAAACTTACCGAAGATGGAGAAGGATGGAGCATTGCTTGGGCAAAGAATGACATTTTACGACACATTGGTTTTTATACCAATGTTCTTTACCATCCATTTGATGTCAGAAAAACCTATTATACTGGTTATAGTAAGGGGTTTATGGCCCGACCTCGAAGTCCAGCTATGAATCACGCATTGAATAGCAATCTTCTTCTGCTCAGCATAAGGAATTCAAGACGAGGTAATGTAAACAATTATTTCATTACAAATATGATTGTGGATAAAGATGGAGTTTCCCCATTTGATAATTGTACGTTCTTTCCTCTTTTTAAATATTCAAAAACCACTGGACAACAAACAATAGATCAAACCTTAGAAAGAACCCCAAACTTAAACCTTCAAATCGTCCAACAAATCGCTGAAAACCTCGGGTTGAGTTTTACCCCGGAAAAAGATGAAATACCAGGCACCTTTGCCCCGATCGATCTCCTCGATTACATCTATGCTGTGTTGCATAGCCCGACCTACCGCGAGAAATACAAAGAGTTCCTGAAGATCGACTTCCCCAGGGTACCCTACCCGAAGGATGTGGCAACGTTTTGGAAACTGGTGGCACTTGGTGGTGAGTTACGGCAGATTCATTTGCTGGAAAGCCCGGTGGTAAAAAATTATATCACACAATACCCGGTTGGAGGCAGCAATGTGGTTGAGAAAGTGCGATTTGAAAACGGCAATGTCTATATCAACGATTCCCAATATTTCGCCAATGTACCCGACGTCGCCTGGAAGTTTTACATTGGCGGTTATCAGCCCGCTCAAAAATGGTTAAAGGACAGGAAGGACCGGGAATTGCAATTTGACGACATACTGCATTATCAGAAAATCATTGTTGCCCTTTCGGAAACCGACAGGTTGATGAAGGAGATTGATGAAATTGGTATTGAGTAAATCGTTACTACCTGAATTGCCGTCGCCCATCACTTGAAAATCAAGGAAAACTCCTCCGATAAAAGCAATTATTGATATATTTGCCTTCTATACTTTTATAATACCTCCTTATATTGTCAACAGGCATTGGGATAATTGCTCCTTTCTATGATAGTTACCAGTACCAGGATGAATTTCATCTGCGGTTCAGGTCTAACAACAGGCAATTTACAATGGCTTCCTTTAACGAGCTTGCGAAAAAGGGGTATTCAACAGATAAATTGTCAAGGGGATTTACCTATGAAGACGATCTTCCTGCGGCCGGGTATTACCTGGAAGGGTTGATGCACCAGGAGGGTTACGAGGCTTTCCTTACCAGCAGGTATGACCAGCAGACGCTTCAAAGAGTTGCAGAACTGGACCTGATGGCCATTCTAGTATCCACGACCATGGTGTTAAGCGTGGACGGATTGATCCGAATTCTAAGTGCGATCCGAAAGGCAATGCCCGTAATTACAATTATCGCAGGCGGTGTATTTATCTGGAAGAATTATCTCAGTTACACCCGTTATCCCGATGCGGAATCTCCCTGGGATCAGCTCTTCGATTCAAAATTTCCCTCCCTGGATGCCGATTTCCTGGTCGCTGCACCTCATGGCCGGAGTTCACTGCTGAAGGTGCTGGAAGAACTGAAAAAGGGAAGCAGGGGGTCCTTCGACGACATACCCAACCTGGTTATGCCACGCAATGGTCAATTTTTCTTCACACGGAGGGAAGAGGAGATTGTTGATTACAATGTAGATTTCACCCGATGGGACCTGGTCGAAAGAATCACACACAAGATCCCGCTCCGCACTTCCATCGGATGCCCATACCGCTGTGTTTATTGTGATTTTAACAAGCTTCATCCGAAGCTCTTCCTGCGTTCGCCCGAAAGCATTGCAGAGGAGTTACGGCTTGCAAACGACCGTTTCGGCAGAAGTCCCGCCATCGTCCATTTTTCCGATGACAATGTATTCATTAACAGGAAAAGGGTAAATGAAATCTGCAATGCAGTCATGAAATCCGGGTTTAGAAAGTGGATGGCTTTTATCAGGGCAAATGATTATACCGAGGATGAATACACCCTGATGGAGCGCTCCGGATTGATGCTGGCATTCATTGGTGTTGAGTCGGGTGACCAGGGCCAACTCAAC
>JBAXFM010000513.1:0-2459 GCA_037139855.1 Bacteroidota bacterium | reverse complement strand
ATGGTAGGCCATAAATTGGGCGAATTTGCACCGACCAGAATTTTCCGTGGTCATGCAGGTAATAAAGATAAAGGAAAGAAATAACCTCTTAATTAAGATAGATTATGGGAGTTAGAACCCGCACCAGAGCCGAGAACCGTAAAGAGGCCAAAAAGAATGTGGCTTTTGCCAAACTGAATAATTGCCCCACATCACCGCGTAAAATGCGCCTGGTTGCTGATTTGATCAGAGGCAAACGTGTTGAACTGGCATTGCATATTCTGAAGCACAATGCCAAACAACCTTCAGAACGGTTACGCAAGTTGTTGTTGTCAGCTATTGCTAACTGGCAGATAAAAAATGAAGGACTGCGTATAGAAGACAGTGACTTGTTTGTGAAAGAAGTTTTTGTTGACAGTGGAAGGCAACTCAAGAGATTGCTGACTGCTCCCCAGGGACGGGCACACAGGATTCGCAAGCGTTCGAATCATGTAACCATTCTGCTTGACAGCCGGAACAAACCGGAAGTTGAAGAAGAGGAAGTTGAAGAAGTTGAAGAAACAAAGAATTAATAGAAATTAATAAGCAATAATTAAAAGTAAGTTTTAATGGGACAAAAGACCAATCCGATTGCTAACAGGTTAGGCATCATCCGCGGCTGGGATTCAAACTGGTTCGGCGGGAAGAATTTTGAGCCCAAGCTTGTCGAGGACGATAAAATTCGTAAGTATTTGAATGCCCGTCTCGCGAAGGCTGGTATTGCAAAAATTGTAATTGAACGCACCTTGAAGCTGGTAACTGTTACCATTCACACCGCACGTCCGGGTATTATTATCGGGAAGGGCGGACAGGAAGTTGACAAATTGAAGGAGGAGTTGAAGAAGATTACCAAGAAGGAGATCCAGATCAACATCTCGGAAATCAAGCGTCCGGAAATCGATGCTGTTATTGTTGGCAACACGGTAGCAAGTCAGATTGAAGGCCGTATCTCTTACCGTCGTGCGATCAAAACCTCCATTGCCTCTGCCATGCGCATCGGTGCTGAAGGGATTAAAATTATGATCTCCGGACGCGTTGGTGGTGCTGAAATGGCCCGTCGCGAGCAATATAAAGAGGGTCGTATTCCTCTGCATACTTTCCGTGCCGACATTGATTATGCAACGGCCGAGGCCCATACAACCTATGGTATCATTGGGATCAAGGTGTGGATTTGCAAAGGGGATATCTATGGTCGTCCCGACCTGGTGCCTGATGCATCCGCAACCAAAGTGAAGCCAACACAACACCGTGGCAACGAACGTCCGGGCGGAGACCGTGACCGTGGTCGTGGAGATCGTGGTGGCGACCGTGGCGGTGATCGCGGTGGCGACCGCAACAATGATCGCCGTGGTGATCGCGGGCCTTCCAGAGATGGTGGCAAACCCCGTGGCGGCGCAACCGGAAGAAGATAATTGAAAGCAAGGTAACCTATAATATAGTTGAATAATGTTACAGCCAAAGAAAACGAAGTTCAGGAAGCAGCAGAAAGGAAAGATGAAGGGCAATGCCCAGCGTGGTCATCAACTCGCTTTTGGCTCATTCGGTATCAAAACATTGGAAGAAGCCTGGATCACCGGTCGTCAGATCGAAGCAGCACGTCAGGCCATTACCCGTCATATGAAGCGTGAAGGTCAACTGTGGATTCGGATTTTTCCGGATAAACCCGTAACCAAGAAACCCGCCGAAGTTCGTATGGGTAAAGGAAAAGGAGCGCCGGAATATTTCGTGGCCCGTATCAACCCAGGACGTATCCTGTTTGAAATAGAAGGTGTATCGCTGGTAATAGCCAAGGAAGCCCTTCGCCTCGGAGCCCAGAAACTCCCGGTTCAGACAAAAACGGTTATGCGTAAAGATTACGTGGAAGAAGCAATATAGTGAACAGAAAGGTTGATGCGTTGCATCTTCCCGACAAAAAAAAGAAAAATGGAACAGAAAGTTATCAGAGAATTAACATCAGCGGAAATCCTGGAAAGGATGGATGAAGAAAAGCGGCAGCTAACCAAGCTTAAGCTGAACCATGCTGTGTCTCCATTGGAAAACCCCAATAAGATCAAGGCTTATCGCAAAACGATCGCACGATTGCTGACCGAAATGCGTCGCCGGGTGATGAACGGTGAAACAGTCACCAAAACTGCTAAAATTTCGTAAAGACGCACAGCAGTGCGCCGCATAAAGAGACAATATGGAAACGAGAAACCTAAGAAAAGAAAAAACCGGTATCGTTGTCAGCAACAAGATGGAGAAATCTGTCGTCGTTGAAGTCGAACGTAAGGTAAAGCATCCTAAATACGGAAAGTTCGTAAAGAAATCTTCCCGTTTCATGGCCCACGATGATAAGAATGAATGCAGCGAGGGAGATAAAGTGCGGATTGCTGAAACCAGGCCGCTCAGTAAAAATAAGTGTTGGAGACTTGTCGAAATCATTGAAAAGGTTAAATAGC
>JBAXFM010000512.1:0-2503 GCA_037139855.1 Bacteroidota bacterium | reverse complement strand
CCACGTTGGCTTTTGAAATGAATAACCCCAATCCCGTTCCTTCATAAGGTTTAGTGATTAAATCATTGTCTTGCCTGAATCGTTCAGAAATGATTTCCATCTGATTTTCAGGTATTCCCTGACCTGTATCTTTCACGAAAAATTCAAGGTAATCGCCATTTTTCTCAACGCCAATTTCAATGAAGCCTGCATGGGTATATTTAATGGCGTTCTTAACAAGATGGGTAAGAATGGCAAAGAGCTTTTCCCTGTCTGTGTTAATGATGGCTTCTTTTGAAGGCAGTAAGCTGTGATTGATCAGCTGCAATCCTTTTCTTTCAACTACTGGCTTAAAATAATTGTATATGTAATCAATTTGCTCATTGATGTTTGTTGCAAAAACGGAAACTTCCTTCTGCCCCGATTCTATTCTTAAGATACTTATAATATTGTTGATGATGTTGAGCATCCTCTTACCGCTTTCATTAATGATGGTGAGATATCCTTGTTGCTCTTCGCCTGTCATTGGTAGTACTAAAAGCAGTTCGGAAAAACCCAGAATCCCGCTCAAAGGAGTTCTGATTTCGTGGCTCATGTTGGTAAGGAATCTTGATTTAAGACAGTCGATTTGCTCGGCCTTTTCTTTGGCTATGAGTAATTCCATTTCCAACTGCTTCCGTTCAGTGATGTCAAGATTGATTCCCTTAATCGCAAGTAAGCTGTCATTTTGAAAAACAGGAAATATATTTGTAAAGAACCATTTAATAGTTCCATCGGGGAAAACTACCCGCATTTCAAAATTGACAGGTGCTTTAATTCTGACAATCTTTTCAATAGATTCATCTATTAAATGTACATCTTCTGGATAAACCCTGCTTTTGAAATATTCGAAAGTTGGTTCAATCTCAAAAGGCTTCAATCCATAAATGATAAAACCATTATCTGACAATTTTATCTGTTGAGTATTTAAATCAAATTCCCAATGTCCCATTCTTGCAATTTCCTGCGCATGTTTAAAATTAAATTTCAATGCATCATAGTCCATGCGTAGCATCTGCAACTCATTCAGGAGCTCTTCCTTAGATTTGGCTTGATCATTCATGGTGTCAATTTTATTCAGTAAATTAAACTAATCATTAGTTCATTGTAAAAATCCAGTGTATTGGCATTACCTGGTAATCCAGCGGTTTGACCATCACCAAGTTCCATAACAATCCAATCACCATTTTTCTTCTTAGCTATATCCATTGTAAAAAAATTACTATCAATGTTTTGTGCAAGTTTGATAAAAATTTCAAGTTCGGTTATTGTTTCTCCATAGTCACCTTCATCCCAATAGTTATAAACTTTCAATATTTTTTTATTTATAAAAAATATTCTAAACTCTTTTGTTAATGGCATTCCACTTTTTGAATGTTCGGTTATTTCGTGTCCTGTTTTTTAATGCAATATAACATTTAAATAGAATTAGTTGGCAGCAAATGTATGAATTGGCTTTCACCTGCCGTACTGATCCATAAACAAAAAAAGCCACCCATGGGGTAGCTTCAAAGAAAAACGGAAGATATATTGGGTTTAATGAGCTCTATTCAAAATCAGGCACAGCGGTAATGACTGGTGCCAAAACTCCATTATCAACGATAATATCAGCAACAACATCTTCAAAATCTGCCTGAGTTGGAACAACTGGAGCCAGATAAAAAGTTGATATCATATCACTGGCAACATCCTCAAATGTGGCTTCTGACGGCAGAACTGGTGCCAAGGTGGTAATCTCATTCACCATAGGTAAATCTTCAAATGTGGCTTCCGCTGGGGCTACTGGTGCAAGAAATTCCATTGCAATTGTGGCGTTGTCATTTGAAACTGGAATTGATGGTGAATCATTGCCAGCGAAAAGAGTACTTACTGAAAGGGTCAGAACTGCGGTTAAGATTGCTATTGTTGTTTTCATTTTTGCTATTGTTTGATGTTGGTGCGGCAAAAATATAACGGATTGTAAAGGTGGCTCAGGACGAATCGGCTGGAACATGGTGAAACCCGATGAATGGGGGCTGGAAATCGATGAAATTAACCGGCGACTTTCTTCTCAACAAGAATCAGTTCAAATTCCGTAAATTTGCGGTATGCCATGCCCCACAACAACAACATTCAACATCGAAACCAAAGAACAGGTGGAAACAACCACAGCTACCCCAGCCGTCAAGTTTGACGACAAGTTGAAGGAAGAAATTCTTAGCCAGATTCATGAAGAAAAAGCAGTGATCGTACATTGTGCCTACAATTCAGCTATAGACGGAGGTATCAGAATCTGGAATTCCACTTTCTTGATTGATAAAGCATCAGGTGATCGCAGCACGATGCACCATGCTGAAAATATTTCCATTGCTCCTGAGTGGACGTATGTTCCTGAAGGGAAGACTCACCGATTTACATTAATCTTTGCACCACTCCCAAAATCATGTGAAGTTTTTGATCTACTGGAAGATATCCCACAGGCTGGTGGATTCTTCATTCAAAATAT
>JBAXFM010000511.1:0-2505 GCA_037139855.1 Bacteroidota bacterium | reverse complement strand
CTTTACCTTTACTCCGGTCAATGGCGACGCGGTGTATTGCATCATGGCCCCCAATGCTCCATGTGTCACTGGATTGTTGTTTAATTCCAATGTGGTAACAATGACCGTGACCAATCCACCGGTTAACCCCTTGCTGGTGACGGTATCGACCAAAACAGCGATTCCCGGGCAGAAAGTGTATTTCCCGGTAAAATTGAAGGGCGCCAGCGCATCAGGTGCGCCAATCAGCAGTGCCAACATCCAGATCACTTACGATCCGGCTGTTCTGCAATATGATACCCTGATCAATTTTTATTCTGGAACACCTTCGGCACAGTGGTATTTTTCAGGAAATTTAAATACCGTTGCTGCAAACTGGATCGAGCCAAGCCTTCTTACGCTCCCTATTCCCGACAGTACCACGTTGTTTGATATCAGGTTCACCTATCTGGGAGGAAATGCTTCACTTCCTTTTATGGTGAATGAATTTACGGATGCACAGTACAACTTCATTCCGACCAATCATTTGAACGGAGGAATCAGTTCCGTAACGCCTTTGGCAGGTTACCTTGCCTGTGATTTCCATCAACATTCAACTTATACCGATGGAAGCTACAGTTTTGGATATGTGATGCAGAAGGACAACACCTATGGCCTTTCCTGGTGGGCAAACAGCGAGCATGGCGGAGGTTTCACCCTCGACGGCGGCAAATCGGGACTCGACCTGGGAACAAGTGTTTACTTTGACTCATATTCACCTAACCCTATCATCGGAACCGTTTCCATGTCGGGAGGTCATCAGAACATGTGGAGGTGGCAATCACTGCGTGATTATGCCTTCCAGAACACACAAACAGCCCGTGCAACCTATTCTTCTAAAATGATTCTGCAGAGTTATGAATTGAATGTGCCGGGTCATGAGCATGCCGGTTTGGGCATTATCAATAACCAGTTCAGCGCCAATGCGAACTGCAACCCGCTTGCTGAATTTGAATTCAAATTCGATGCCAGCGATGCCGATGTTACCGGCGGTGTTGCACAGGGATGGACAAAAAGCGCCCTTGGCAATGTACATGCCAAAGCAGTTGAGGCAGTAACCTGGCTGCATAATAATTATCCATCAACCAGCTATCTGATTACGGCCCACGCCGAGCGTAAAAGCCTGAACAACATTCAGAGTTTCCGCGACATGAACAATGCCGGTCCGGATGTATGTTTTGGATTTGAAAGCATGCCCGGCCATCAGAAAGCCACCGACCGCGGAGAATACAAGACAAGTTATAACACCTTTGGTATATCAACCTATGGCGGAACGGGAATCTACTCTGCGCAAATCGGAGGATTATGGGATGCGATGCTTTCAGAAGGCCGTCACTGGTGGTTGTTTGCCAGCAGCGATTTCCATTCGGCGGATGCAGATTTCTATCCTGGTGAATACCAGAAAACCTATGCCTATGTATCTGACAGAACCAACCCGCAGAGTTACATCGATGCCCTCCGTTCAGGAAATTCCTTTGTGGTTGAAGGCGATCTTATCGACAGTCTTGATTTCAAGGTGGGAGAAACACCATCGATGCCGGTTTTTGCAACCATCGGACAAACATTCACCACAACTCAAACTTCGGTAGTTGTCAAGATTAAAGTTCGCGACCCCCAGGGCACTAATTATAATACATATAGTGCCTATACCAACCCTTCTGTTGATCACGTTGACCTGATCAAGGGGAAAGTAACCGGTCTTGTTGCTCCCGGAAGCCCGAACTACACTGTGGCTACAGTACCAACCACCTCGGTGATCGCACGTTTTGATGCAACCGGTGGTATCACTTCGCCCAATGGTGTTGTAAGCCAGGCGTGGACCGACCTTGGCGGCGGGATCAAAGAGATCACCTATACCTATAATAACCTTGTGGATTCGGTATATTTCCGTCTCAGGGGAACCAATCTGGGATTGAATGTGGCCAATGAAACAGATGCCAACGGAAATCCGTTGTCGGATGCCCTGATGGCTCCGAACAATGCATCCAAGGCTTTTGCCGATCTTTGGTTTTATTCAAACCCGATCTTTGTTGCAGGCCCGGTTTCTCCTGAACTGTCAGGTCCGTCAACCGTATGCCAGGGTTCTGCGGGTAATGTATATACAACAGATGCCGGCAAGACTAATTACAACTGGTCTGTTACCGGTGGATCCATCACAGCAGCAGGAACAAGTACCGACAACACAGCAACAGTCACCTGGAATAACGCTGGCGCCCAGAGTATCAGTGTTTCATACACGGGTTCTGTTACAACAACCTTGCCTGTAACTGTTAACCCTTCGTTACCTGTTTCGGTTACGATCGCTGCCTCAGCCAATCCGGTTTGTCTGAATACCTCCGTAACCTTCACCGCTACCCCGGTAAATGGTGGTTCCACCCCGGTTTACCAGTGGAAAAAGAATGGCTCCAATGTAGGTACCAACAACCCGGTTTACACCTATGCCCCGGTTAACAACGATGTGATTACCTGTGCGCTGACTTCCAACGC
>JBAXFM010000510.1:0-2517 GCA_037139855.1 Bacteroidota bacterium | reverse complement strand
GATAATTTATATATGACCTATGTGTCGAATAATGACATTTATTGGGTATCAGCGAATTTTATTGATAGTCTGAGATATACCAATTTTGTACCCTATGTATTACATTTGATACCCGGTCAGACAGCTATTAAAGGCGAGTTGTTCACCTTCACCATTCCCGACAGCACCTTTTTCGATGATGATGGCAACAACACACTAACCTACCATGCAAACCTTACCAGTGGAAACCCTTTACCTGCATGGTTAACGTTTGACACCATCTCAGGAACATTTACAGGCACCCCTCCAATCACCGAAACGCTGTATGTCAGGGTTACAGTAACCGATACTGCCGGAGCTTCTGTCTCAACTCCCTTTAAAATCCTGGTAAATAACCCCGTTTTTGTTGAACAGATAAACGGGCAGGGTGCAGGTGTCATGGTCTTTCCGAATCCAACAACCGGGCTGATCAATATATCTTTAAACTCATTATCCGGTGAAAGTGCCATTGTTGAGGTGTGCAATCTGCAAGGGAAGGTCGTCCATTCAAATTCATTTAAAAAATGCATTCGTATTGATATGACGGATTATCCGAAGGGAATTTATATTCTAAAACTGCTTATTGATCATGAAATAACTGTCAGGAAAATCTTCATTCAATAGGGTGTAAAAACAGTCCGTTAACACGCAGGAGGTCGATAAGGGAAATTCCTTTCCGTTATTTTGTCCCAAAAATCTTTCATCAAAAATCTTTTGCATCATGAAAACATATTTTTTACTGACCACTATTCTGATCGTATTTTTTGGAAGTTTTGCCCAGACACAGTCCATCCCTCCCGACAGCCTTTACTTTGGACAAACACCTCCCGGCAGCACCCCGCAGAAATTTGCACCGGGCGTCGTTTCAATCCCCAACAGGAATGAGGCCGTGATCACCTTTTCGCCTGACGGGAAATCGGTTTTTTTCTATGACGAGAAATATCCGGGTCCGGGGGATCCATATACCATGTATGCTACCTACACGAACAACCACTGGACAACCCCCGATACGATCCCGTTTACCATGGGCCGTAAAACCGGGGAACCTTTTTTTGCCTTTAACGGAAACCGTGTTTACATGTTTGCAACGAATGCCGTAAATCACATGGGTATTGTCGATCTCAGTTATTCCGTCAAACAGGGAACCGGTTGGAGCGATCCCGTCAGCATGGGCAATCCGCCGAATTCTGAAGCCTACCAGTATCATCCGTGTATCGTTGGCGATACGTCCATCTATTTTTCCAGCAGTACAGGAGATATCTGCCGGTGTCAGTACAACATTGGCATTTATCAGAACAGGATTGTTCTTCCCATCCCCATTAATCACATTGGAACTTCAACCTGGGGCGATCCATTTGTTTCGGCCAATGAAAGTTACATGATATTGAAATCGATCAGAACGGAAGGGTATGGGCAGAACGATCTCTACATCGCCTATAAAAAGACCGACGGAACCTGGACCAACCCCAAAAACCTCGGCAATGTCATCAACACCCCAATGGATGAAACTTCGGGAGATATCACCCCCGATGGTTTATACATGACCTATGGTAGTAACAAAGACCTCTATTGGGTATCGACCGGTTTTATCGACAGTCTTAAATACACCAACTACCTCCCCTATGTAAAAACAACGATTCCCAATCAGACAGCAATGAAGGGAGCGTTGTTCACTTTTACCATTCCTGACAGCACCTTTATCGATGATGATGGCCATAACACACTAACCTATCATGCAAAACTTACCAGTGGAAGCCCGTTACCTGCATGGCTAACTTTTGACACCATCACAGGAACATTTACAGGCACCCCTGCAATCGTTGAAACTTTGAATAACAGGGTAACAGCAACCGATACTGCCGGAGCCTCCGCCTCGACAAACTTTAAAATCACGATTAATAATCCCGTTTCCATTGATCAGATCAACGGCCAGGGTGGAGGTGTTTTGGTATATCCCAATCCAACCAGCGGAGTGATCAATATTTCCTGTGATGCATTTTCAGGAAAACCATCCATGGTTGAAATAAGAAATACAGAAGGAAAGGCCGTTCTGATAAAATCATTTCAAAATAAGATGTGTATTGATATAACAGGCAACCCGAAGGGAATATATTTGCTAAAACTGCTTAATGATCGTGAAATGATTGTCAGAAAGGTGGTTTTGAATAAATAAATTTATTGAGTGATCGCAATCATACCGGTAAAACCATTTAACCTTCTATTGATGTTAATGACCCCTCCCCTGACCCTCCCCTTGAAAGGGAGGGAGAAGTTTTGCCAGAATTTTATAACGAATTCGTTGTTGATTGTATGAAAATCAATATTATACAAATACGACCGTTCATTGTTGACTGGTACAGGGTCCCCCTCCCATTTAAGGGGAGGGCGGGGAGGGGTCATTATTGGCCAAAATAGAATCAATTAAATTTATTGGTACGATTGGGCCTAATCAAATTAAATTTTGATTCCACTCATTCCTCAACGACGAAGGTTCGTTTA
>JBAXFM010000509.1:0-2521 GCA_037139855.1 Bacteroidota bacterium | reverse complement strand
TTTATAAAAACCGCAGAGTCGCAGAGTCGCAGAGAAGACGCAAATATTTCATAATTAATACTAATTTTCTTTGCGCCGTTGCGCCTCCGCGGTTAACAAAAGACTTTTGAGACAGCCTCTTTTTTCTTTACCGGCCCGCCCGGGAGGTGACCTTAAATAAACCCGGGCAATGTCATAAAATAAAAACCTTCAGCATATTGAAGAGACTAAAAGAGGAAAATGAAACATTTGTTTCATATTACGGCACATCATTGTTAATCCTTTTCAGGTTTTTTGTTTTATGGCGCGAATCCTCTGCTCCATGGGTATTCATTTGCAATTTGGAACATCAATGTTAATTTCTGACACATTTCTTGTATCCTGTCATCCGTCGCTGTAATAATTTTGTTGCGGTAATTATACGGTAATAAATTCATTAAAAAACAGTGTAGAAAAATGAAAAGAAAATTGATTGTCATTGGATTGTTCCTTTTAACAAATTTCCTCAATGCCCAGCCCTTATCGGGCACGAAAACCATTCCCGGGGATTACGCATCCATCCAGGCTGCCATCGCTGCCTTAAATGTGAATGGTGTAGCAAGTGGCGGTGTAATCTTTAATGTTGCAGCCGGTACCACGGAAACGCTGGCAAGCGCCACGGCCGGAAAGATTAGTTACGCCTGTATACCAGCAAATTACTCATCTGCAACCTCCCCGGTTGTATTTCAGAAATCAGGCGCCGGGGCCGACCCGCTGATCACCGCCTTTACACCGGGAACCTCGGCAACCACCGACGGGATGATCATCCTTGCCGGTGCTGACTATATCACCATCGACGGGATCGACCTCCAGGAGAATATGCTGAACACCACAACGGCCATGCAGATGGAGTGGGGTTATGCTATGGTGAAAAAGAACCCTTCTGCGCCGGCAGACGGGTGCCAGAACATCACGATTAAAAATTGTACCATCACCCTGAATAAAGCCAATACAGCATCGACCGGCATCCATATGGGTGACCACGTGTTCAATAACACCTCGGTCATTAGTGTGTTCGCCACGGCTGATGCACACAACGGGTGTAAAATTTACGGGAACACCATTTCAAACGTTTACAATGGCATCGATCTGGAAGATTATTCCGGCTTCAATGATCAGAACAACGAGATCGGGGTGACCTCGGGAAACACGATCACCAACTTTGCCGGGGGGGCCGGGAACCCCTGCGCCATTTATGCATCGTACCAGGATCATTTCAAAATTGCCGGTAATGTGATAAACGGCGGGACCGGAACAACCGGGAATCTTTACGGGATATACAACGGTCCCGGAAACGGATCAAACCTGCAGATCTCCGGGAACACCATCACCCTGACCCCCGGCGCCGTATGGGTGACCACCGTTTACGGTATCCGGAATACCATGGGAAACGGAGGAGCTGCCAATACCGTTAATATATACGACAACATCCTCGAGAATTTCACTCCCCCGTCAACCGCTTCGTGGCCATCCTACCTCATTTCACAGGAATCGAATGCGAAGACTGTAAATATTTACGGCAACATCATGCGGAATTGCACCCATTACGGGGGCAACTATTATTATGCCATCGGCGAATCCAGCAATGCGGCCAATTGCGTCCGCAATATTTACAACAACCAGGTATTCAACATCTCCATCGCCACCAGTACCACGATCGATGTGATTGATTACATTGCATCGAATACCACAACAGGCAATATTTACAACAATTCGGTCCACGGCATTTACTCCAATGGCGGGGGAAATAAAGGAATTTTACTTGAATCAGGAGGAACAACAAATGTTTATAAAAACAGGGTTTACGACATCTCCACCGATGGGAACGGATGGAGCGGCCAGGGACTGCTAACGGGGATCTACATCTCCGCGACCAACACAGCCAACATTTACAACAACTATGTGTCAGATCTGAGGGCGCCAACCACAGGATACGGCTATGCCGCTGATGCGATTGACGGGATTTTTGTCAATACGGCCACCACATGCAATATCCTGTATAATACCGTTTATCTCAATGCATCGAGCGCTTATACCAGTTTCAGGACCGCCTGTGTAAACTCTTCGGGCAACACCATCGGCAACATCCTTTTAAGAAACAACATCCTGGTGAATCTCTCCACTTCAACCGGCAGCGGAAATTTTGCCGTCGCCCTGCGGCGGCCGTCCACTTCACTCACCAACTATGATCCGACTTCCGATCACAACCTTTTCTATTCCGGAGTTCCCTCCATCAACAACCTTATTTTCGAGGATTATACCAACGGGGACCAGACCCTGGCGGGGTTCCAGTCGAGGGTCGCTCCCCGGGAAGCCCACTCGGTATCGGAATTACCTCCGTTTGTCAATGCGGCCGGAAATGATTTCCACCTGGCCGACGGGGGCCATTCATCATGCGAAAGCGGCGGACAGGCGATTGCCTCCCCTTTTGCCATTACCGACGATTTTGACGGCACCCCCCGTTATCCCAACCCGGGTTACCCGAACAATATGGGTTTTCCGG
>JBAXFM010000508.1:0-2525 GCA_037139855.1 Bacteroidota bacterium | reverse complement strand
AGCTCGAATTCGACAAAGCCCTCGACTGGCTGAAGAAAGGCGCTCAACCTACCGACACTGTTAAAGCCATTCTGGCCTATAAAGGTGTCATGTATAAAAACCACCTCCTCAAGGGTGTTGCCAAAGGCGCGATGACCCTGGAACAGGCTGATGCCAAATTCCAGACATGGCTTGACGAAAAACACGTTAAAATTTCCAGTAAGAAAAAAGAGCAGGAACTGAGTGTCAAAGACACCCGCAAGAAAACCCTGGAAAACGAAGTGAAGCTCAATGAAGCCAAGGCTGACGCCATTGCTAAAAAATTAAATAAAGTACGTTTGGATGAAGCTGCCCAGGCCGCCGAAGCCCGTGAAGCTGCCGCAGCTGCCCTTGCCGCAAAAGTAGCCGAAATGGCTGCTGCTGCCGAAGCTGCTAAAGCTGCTGAAGTGATTGAAGAACCTGTTGCTGAAGTAGTTGAAGCTCCTGTTGCTGAAGTTGCACCGGAAGTTGCTGCCGAAGTTGCTCCTGAAACTACACCAGAGGCCTAAGAACCTTATGAATAAGGATGACTTTTACTACCTGGGAAAAGTTCTGAAAACTCATGGTAATAAAGGCCAGGTGATGGTTCATCTCGATGTTGATGACCCTGAAACCTACGAAACACTGGAATCCGTTTACCTCGATTTACATGGTGAACGGATTCCTTTTTTTATTGCCTCCCTTGACCTGAAACACAACCGGAAAGCAGTGGTTAAATTTCAGGATTTCGACACCCTGGAGGATGCTGAAAGCCTACAGGGCCTTGAAATGTATCTTCCAATCACCGAACTCCCCCCGCTGAAAGGCAACCGGTTTTATTATCATGAGATTATCGGATTCGGGGTAGTTGATCAAAACCATGGAGATATTGGTGTGATCGCCGATATTCTGGAGTTACCCCATCAGGCGCTGTTTCAGATTCGTCATGGGGACAAAGAGATCCTGATCCCGATTGTGGATGAGATTATTCAAAAAGTTGACCGGAAGAAAAAACTTCTGCTGATTGAAGCGCCGGCAGGTTTGATTGAAATCTACCTTTAACAAGGCCATGGCTTTCCGTTTCCGCCAATTTTCTGTTGAAGACACTCAAAGCACCCTGCGTGTTGGCACTGATGCCATGTTGTTGGGTTCATGGGCAAACCCGGGCAACTCCAAAAAAATAATCGACATCGGCACCGGCTGCGGCGTACTTGCCCTGATGATGGCTCAAAAATCGGATGGAATGATCGAAGCCATCGACATCGATCAAGCCTCTGTTATTGAAGCACGCACCAACTTTGCCAATAGTCCGTGGGCTTCGCGAATTTCTGCCATTCATGGGTCCCTGCAGGAGTTTTCCCTCCAGGCTAAAGCTGACTATGGCTTTATCATCACGAATCCCCCCTACTTCACGAGGTCATTAAAATCGCCCTCGGCCAGGGTCAACCAAACCCGACATGACGAAACCCTTACCCTCGCTGAGTTGGCCGGAGCAGTAAGCCGATTGCTTGCATCTGATGGTTGCTTTGCACTCATACTGCCGGCAGAGGCGGCCGACAGATTTCAAATTGCATGTGCTGACAACGGATTGTTTCCTTCCCGTATTTTGATTGTTTTCCCCAAGCCTTCATCACCTGCGAAAAGAGTCCTGATAGAATTTTCAAAAAACAAAATTGAATTCCCTTTAAACGCTGAGTTGACCATTCTTGATGCTTCAGGCAAATACACACCAGAATATTTATCCCTGACAGGGTGCTTTCACAACTTTTAATTTTTAAATTTGCATAGTTCTCGCAGATTTTCGCTGATTAAAACGCAAATTTTCGCTGAAATGCAAAATAGAATAAACAGGTTATTCATCCTTATCTTTATACTGACAGGATTCTTTTTTCTGAACCAGGCGCTTTGTCAGCCGGCTCCAATGAAAATAGGGCTATCAAAGGCTTCTCCCAATTACGTGAACTGGCTGAAACGTGCTGATCCTTCCATTCAAACGATTGATTTGTATAAGCTAACCTTTTCGATGGCCATTCAGCAACTTGGGCTGTGCAGCGGATTGCTGCTAACCGGTGGCGAGGATGTATGGCCCGGCAGATATGGAAAAACATCCGACACACTGAGGTGTACGGAAATGAACCCCCATCGCGACAGTCTGGAGATGGCCCTGATTGAAAAAGCGCTTGCCCTGAAGATGCCTGTAATGGGCATTTGTCGCGGAAATCAGATTCTCAACGTTTATCTGGGCGGAACCTTGATTATTGATATTCCCAAAGATTTTGGGAAAAACACCATCCATCAGTGCGATGATTACCTGAACTGTTTTCATTCTGTTAATGTGCGTAAAACTACGCTTCTTGCAAGGATCAGCCATTGTGATTCGGCCCGGGTTACAACAAACCATCATCAGGCAGTTGACCGGTTATCGCCCCTGCTCATCTCCAATGTCACCTCAGATGACAAACTCATCGAAGGTATAGAGTGGAAAAATCCTGAAGGAAAATCCTTTTTATTAGGCGTGCAATGGCACC
>JBAXFM010000507.1:0-2528 GCA_037139855.1 Bacteroidota bacterium | reverse complement strand
GGTTCTGCGAGTATGGGCATGTTTCAATTTTTTTACAAAAGTACAAAAAAACAGGGCAGGTCATTTTTCGGCAGGATCCCGAACCCCGGATTCCCGTTGTAATGTGTCTGGAATCAGCAAAGGCGCATGGTTCCGTATCCGTCCCTCCATACTGTCGCGACGGCTGCGGATCATTTCCACTGCGGCTTCATAGGCATCGCTGTAAGAACTGCCCTGATGCATCAGCCTGCGCTCCATTTGTTCTGCAGCTATTGAATACTCCATTTCCTCACATGTTATCTGCCCATCGATCCAGATCTCATTTGCAGGGATAAAATGGTAGACAAGGTCATTCCCGCTGAAGCCAAAATCGGGAAAGATGTTCTTTCTGACCTGGTAACCATCAACAATCCAAATAGTAATCCCATCCCTTAGCCCAACAGGAATGCGGTAAATGCCCGAAAGCTTTAAACTATCGGGAAGATTCGATATTTCTTTTCTATTGTTCCAGTCGGTAGGGGCGACAGGTGGAAGAGAAGCCTCATGACTCCTGCAAATGCTTTCGAAGTTATGGCGCATCACCAGTTCCACTGCAAGTGATGAATCATGGGACCTGTCATAGGTCCACCCAAATTTCGCCATCAGGTGCCGTTCATTCAGCTCATGTGCCAGTGTGAGTTCATATTCCTCACAGGAAACAGCGTGGTCGATCCATATTTCCGCAGGAGGATTAAAACAATAGCGCTGGCCGTTTCCTCCGTATAAAAATTCCTTGTAGATCTTGTGCCTGACTTTGTACCCATCAACGATCCATACATCCAGACCATTCTTTTTTCCAACATAAAAACGATAAATACCCGGGACAGCTTCGCGATGTTCACATCCCATCAATGTAAACATTAACAATGTGATTATCAAATATTTGGTTTTCATAATTGCAGTTAAATTTATGTACTTCAAAGGTACAACTTCATTTGGTACCTTTGCACACAATATGGCACTGCCTTGACTATCAAGGTTATTGTACTGAATTTCAATATTCAAAGAAGAAGATATATGAACATAGAGATCATCAACATCGGAGATGAACTGCTGATCGGGCAGGTCGTCAACACCAATGCATCCTGGATGGCTGAGCAATTGAACCTTTCCGGATTCAGGGTTTATCAGTTTACAATTATCAGCGATTCGCGTCAACATATCCTTGATGCCCTTACCGAGGCTGAAAACCGGGCAGAAGTGGTGTTGATCTCCGGCGGGATTGGGCCCACAAAAGATGACATTACCAAACACACCCTTTGCGAATATTTCAATACCCGGCTTGTCTTTAACCAGGAGGCTTATCGCGATGTTGAAGCGCTGTTTGCCCGTCGGGGTTACCCGGTAACTGAACTCAACCAGCAACAGGCTGAATTACCTGAAAATTGTACCGGCATTCCGAATAAGTTGGGAACCGCCCGTGGAATGTGGTTTGAGAAGGATCGCCCCGGTGGTGGAAAAACTTACTTTGCATCGATGCCAGGCGTCCCGTTTGAGATGAAAGCCATGATGACCGATTACATCATTCCGTTGTTGAAAAAATCCTTTAACGCCCCTTTTATTTATCATAAAACCATATTGACACAAGGAGTCGGAGAATCTTTTCTTGCAGCCCGGATTGAATCGTGGGAAAATGCATTGCCCTCCAATGTTAAACTCGCCTATTTGCCACAACCGGGCATTGTAAGATTACGACTCTCTGGAGAAGGGTTTGATGAGGAGGTTCTGCATCGCCAGATTGATGCTGAAGTTTTAAAATTGCAATCATTGATCCCGGATTATATTTTCGGGTATGATGATGAAACACTGGAAATGATCGTTGGGAGAATTCTCAAAGAAAAGCAGTGTACTCTTGCTACCGCTGAAAGTTGCACCGGAGGCGTAATTGCCCATATGATTACCAGTGTCCCTGGAAGTTCAGTCTATTTTAAGGGTTCAGTGGTTGCGTATGCCAATGAGATTAAGGAAAATATCCTGGGCGTCAGTACTGAAAGCCTGGAAAAATACGGGGCGGTTAGTAAACAGGTGGTAACGGAAATGGCAATATCCATAAAGGCGAAGTTCGATGTGGATTATGCAATTGCAACTTCAGGAATAGCAGGCCCTGATGGAGGGACTCAGGAAAAACCAGTTGGAACCATCTGGATAGCTATAGCTACGCCCAATGAGGTTTTAGCCAATCAGTATCTTTTTGGCGACAGCAGAGAACGCAACATCCGCAGAACCGCACTACAGGCTTTAAATATGCTTAGGAAGAAGTTAATGATGCACTGAATGCAAACAATGAAGGAAATGAAGGAAATGCAAGGGTATAAGGTTTAACCAGTTTTTTAATTTTGACTTTTGCATTTTGACTTTTGCACTTTGACTTTTAATTTTTTATCACGTTTCTTGGTAGTTTGAAATTTAATGTCTATCTTTGCACTCCATTTTGAAATACCATTCTAATCAGAACCGCCATGGCAAGGATTTGTGAAATTACCGGAAAGATTGCAATCAAAGGGCATAAA
>JBAXFM010000506.1:0-2545 GCA_037139855.1 Bacteroidota bacterium | reverse complement strand
TTTAATTTTGAGTCCACTCCGAAAAGTCAATAAACAGCTTTTCGTCAGATCATCCTGCATTGGACCCCACCCCCAACCCCTCCCCAAAAAGGGAGGGGAGTGGTGTTCTAATCAGCATAATACCATGATTAATAACTATGTAGCATATTAGCACCAGCCTGAGGCTGTATTAAAAGTATTTTTACCGCGGAGATACGCAAAGAATGCGCAAAGTTCCGCATAGCTATTCTGTTGAAATATAACACTTAGCGGTTCTCTGCGGTTTCCCTTAGCGGTTCTGCGGTTAAAATTTCCACTTTTGATACTGCCTCCCGGGGGGAGGGGGTCTATAAGCAGGAAAAATAGCATGATGATGGCAATGTGGCAAGCAGATGACTTTTCGGAGTGGGCTCAAATCGTAAAACGTAAATCGTATATCGCAAATCGTATATCGTCCTATCGCAAATAAATGTTTATCTTTGCAAAAAATTTCACGTGAACGAACAAATTGAATACAACACCACCCGCGAGATGATGTTCATACCGGAATATGGCCGGAATGTTCAGCGGATGATACAATACACTTGCACGGTTGAAGACCGGGAAAAGCGCAACAAGGCAGCAAAATTCATCATCAATGTCATGGGTCAGTTGAACCCAAGTGTCAAAGAATCAGGCGATTTCAAACATAAACTATGGGATCATCTCTTCATCATCGCCGACTTTAAACTGGATGTGGATGCGCCTTATCCCCCTCCCCCGCCCCTGTCGCTGAGCACGAAGCCAGAGCATTTATCTTACCACGATAAGGAAATCGAATACAAACATTATGGCAAAAATATCGCCCTGATGATCGAGAAAGCCACCGCCTATGAGGATGGCCCGGAAAAAGATGCGCTGGTGAAGGCCATTGCCAACCACATGAAGAAATCGTATCTGAACTGGAACCGTGAATCGGTGAACGATGAACTGATTGAAAAACACCTGAGCGTTCTCTCCAAGGATTTACTCAAACTGAACCAGGATTTCCGGTTTACCCATACCAATGATATCCTTGCCCAGAACCAGAAGAGAAAGCCCTTCCGTCAGGGACCTGACAGGAACTTCAACAAGCAGCAAGGGCCTCCAAAACCGAATTTCAATAATAACCCGCGCGGCCGGAATAAACCCCAATGAGTTCCTTTGAAATCATCGGAGGCAACAAATTAAGCGGCGAAATTTATCCCCAGGGCGCCAAAAATGAAGCCCTGCAAGTTATTTGCGCCTGTCTGCTTACCTCCGAAAAAGTTACCATTCACAACCTGCCCGACATTCGTGATGTTAACAAACTGATCGAATTACTCGCGGCTATTGGCGTAAGGGTTTCAAAAGCAGAGGGGTCTACCTGTACTTTTGAGGCTTCAGAGGTTAATTTCGACTATCTTCAAACCAAAGATTTCCGCGATAAAGTAGGTAGTCTGCGCGGATCTATCATGATCCTGGGTCCGATGCTTGCCAGATACGGCAAAGGATTTGTCTTTATCCCCGGAGGCGATAAAATTGGCCGGCGCCGGCTTGACACCCATTTCCTGGGGCTCCAGAAACTGGGCGCGAATTTTGAATATAATTCACAGGAACAACTTTTCACCGTTACTTCCTCAGGATTGCAGGGCGCTTACATGCTGCTGGATGAAGCCTCCGTGACCGGCACAGCCAACATTCTGATGGCCGCAGTAATGGCAGAGGGAACTACCACCATTTTCAATGCCGCCTGTGAACCTTATATCTCACAGCTTTGCAACATGCTGGTCTCCATGGGAGCTAAAATCAATGGAATCGGTTCAAATCTGCTCACGATCAGCGGGGTTGAAAAACTGCATGGTTGCGAACATACGCTGTTGTCGGACATGATTGAAGTTGGCAGCTTCATCGGACTGGCAGCCATGACCGCCTCGGAAATTACCATAAAAAATGTCAATTACCAGCAGCTTGGCCTGATTCCGGAAGTATTCAAACGCATGGGAATCAAAATGGAAAAGCGGAATGATGATATTTACATTCCCTCGCAGGATCATTATGAAGTGGAAACTTTCATGGATGGTTCCATCATGACTGTGGCCGATGCTCCGTGGCCTGGTTTCACTCCCGACCTGATCAGTATCGTCCTCGTGATTGCCACACAGGCAAAAGGCAGCGTGCTCATCCACCAGAAAATGTTTGAGAGCCGTCTGTTTTTCGTTGACAAACTCATTGACATGGGGGCCAAAATTATTCTTTGCGACCCGCACCGGGCAACCGTGATCGGCCTCGACCATCAATATCAGCTCCGTGGGATCCGAATGTCGTCACCGGATATTCGTGCCGGTGTTGCCCTGCTGATTTCGGCCTTATCCGCTGAAGGGAAAAGTATCATCGACAATATTGAACAAATTGACCGTGGATACCAGGAGATCGATCTCCGGCTTCAAAAACTTGGGGCACACATCCGCAGGGTCAATGGCTGACAATTTGTCGCAAATAATCAACTGGCAGGTTTTTTGATAATGGTTTAACCGAATTTATTCGAATATTTATTAGTATGATCCGC
>JBAXFM010000505.1:0-2548 GCA_037139855.1 Bacteroidota bacterium | reverse complement strand
AATGATTTCTTCTCCACGGATGAGTTCATAAAATGAACGGGTCATTTTCGGCTTCACGATGAGAACAGAGGTCTCTGGTTTTAAATTTGTATTCATTCCATTATGTTTTTAGTGATTAATGGTCGACTCTGTCCGGTTTTAACCCAGTTCAAATATCATATAATGCATCATGTTTCTGAAGTCCTGAATTTTTTATTGTCCTGCCTGCATATTAGTTGCAGGATATCCCGGGAGGACTTGGCTCCGGATGGAACGCCACCCGGTGGCTGGACCCACATACCTGACAGCCAGAAATTTTTTAGACCCGGAAGAGTTTTCTTTACCAGCCGGTAACGTTTCATCAGATTGGGTGTCATGACCCAGGTCATGTATGTTCCATGGTAATTGCCGGTATACCGCACATAGGTTCCAGGAGACAGAACATCGGTGATTTCGATGCAGGATTTAAATCCCGGATATTTTCGTTCCAGTTCCTCAGCAACCACACTGGCTATTCTTTCTTTTTCCGCCTTGTACACAGCTTTGTCGGCATAGAGTTTTTCCCAATAGTCAAAATTTTCTACCGGAAAAAGACACAGAACCACGGTTTTGCCTTTCGGCGCCAGGGTCTCATCAAAACTATAATTGTACACCCTCAGCCATTCCATCTTTTCATCGCCGATCAGCATTGGCATTTCAAGTTTTGTAATATCGGCAACACATCCGGGCTCCTGCGTTAAATCCATATTCATGCCGAAGGATACCTGCACCGATGAGTGATAGATCTTTGCCGTTCGAAACAATACTTCATGCTGGGGTTCAATGTATTTTCCATTGAGCATTTTGTAAACGGTCGTACGCAGATCTGCACAGGAAATAACATAGCCGGCGCTGATCTGTTCTCCGTTTTGAAGTTGGATTCCACAGGCACTTCCATCTTTCACCAGAATTTTTTCAACGGATTTATCATAGAATACTTTCCCCCCGAGGCTGATAAACCGCTGTTCAATCGACCTGGCAAAAGCCAGAGATCCCCCTTCGGGAAAACCTCCTGCTTTGATATGCAGCAAAGCCATGGTGGTAACCAGAACAAATAAACTCATGTCTGCCGAATCGATGATCATCGGAAAAACTTCACGCAAAAACGGGTCTTTGAATCGCCCGGCAAAATCACCAATGGTTAATCGTGTGCAAAACCCGAGGTCTTTCATATAGGGCAACATTTTCCACATCATCCGGGCATAATCGGTGAAACTGTACAATTCGAATGCCTTGCCAAGGGGCGCCTCAAATGTCGTAAACTTCCTGACCAGTCGGCAGAACAATTCAGTGGTTTCAGCATCATCCGGCGAGAGATCCTTCATGTGTTTTTCAAGCCGGTCAACATTACAATAGGCAATGAAGGTTCTTCCGTCAGTTCCCGTAAAGCGGCAAAATTCCTCACGATCATACATTTTGCGACCCTGAATGGCGCCAAGTTCTTTCCAGATCCTGTAGAAGCTGTTCCCGGGAGCCGACCCGGTTAGCCATTGCAGACAACCGTCGATGGTATATTCCCCCCGTTTCCACGAAGTACATAACCCTCCGGGGATGTTGTGTGCTTCGTAAATTTCAGCTTCGTACCCATTCATCCGGGCATAGCACCCGGCTGATAAACCGGCAATCCCGGCGCCGATGACCACTATCTTTTTCTCCATAAATCCAAATCAATTAGACGACAATCCATCATAAGGTTACCCATGACAAATAAAAAATTATTCAAAAGAAATGGCATTAAAGATAGTCAGCTGTCCGGTGTTTGTTAATTAAATAACAAAAGTCAAAATAAAATCATTGCGCAATGTTAAAAATTTATCAAATTTTCTTCATTATACGCCTGTCATGTTTGATGTTGAAACCGGGTCTCTTGTTACATGGCCGGTTCCATAACGTACAATCACCTATACAACAACCAATAAACTTACCATTCACACCAGTCATGTGACAACGCTTACCGGGTATCCGGATTTTGAGGGATTTTCGAGGAACTTCCTGCAACAGGGAATGGACACACTGACAAAACTACAGGTGATGTCGCCACCATACAGTTTGCCCTATCAGGAGGCTCAAATGGTGACACCCCTGGTTGTGGCCGGATTTATAGCAACAGGTCGCTCAACAACATGCCGGTGGCAAAAACAATCCCTGCTACATGACCTCGAACCAGGCTTGTTTGAAAAAGGGCCATGAATCCGGGACCGAATGAAATCGTAATGGGAAAACCAATTGCAATTCCAATCACCCTCGACCGGTCCCTTTGCGGAACCGACCAATCAGCTTCGGTGGAGATCAATGGGATGTTCCGGCTTGTAAGGATATCAGGGAGATTGAAAAATCGCTTGGAGATGGTCAAAAAATCGTGTACGAGAGTGAAAAACCGGCACAGAAAAAGATGCGAAAACACACTTCCATGATGCCCCACAATAATCAGGCTGCCCGCCAGGAATAGGGTTGTTTATCTGCAATGGCCAATTGAATGGCCTCCTCAAATATCCTTATCCATCGTCCCCGGGAGTGGTTTCCCTGAGGT
>JBAXFM010000504.1:0-2581 GCA_037139855.1 Bacteroidota bacterium | reverse complement strand
CCCGGTCGCACAGGCATCAGTCGATGTCATGCTGCAAACAATACAATCACCGTTTAATGGAGTGTAGGTAAAGACTGAGTTGTTTGGACCAGCATTGATTCCGTTCACTTTCCATTGGTATGAGAGCGAATTGCCAGCGGGCTGGCCAATGGCCGTAAGAGTCACCTGTGTTCCTGCACAAACCGTCGTGCTACCAGTCGCTATGGTCACGCTGACTGCAACCGGTGTTCCAATGGAGAGTTGCACCGTATCCCGGCCGGTGCATCCGTTAGGACCAGTCACATTCAGCCTATATAACCCAGGAGTGCCCGTTGTATAAGTTTGCCCGCTACCGATGTTCATGGTCATGGTGGTCAGGTCATCCCACTGGTAGGTGCAGCCGGTACATGCTCCGGCATCAAAGGTAACCGTTTGCGGGGCACAGATGGTCTGGTCGGGGCCGAGGGAAGGTTGAGGGCCAGCCAGAATGTTAATGGTTTGCCAGGACGTATCGGTGCGATTGTCGTTGTGCCTGACAAATAATTCCACAATATGTGTTCCTGCAGTGGTGTATAAATGTGCGGGGTTCGTCAAATTTGAGATATTGGCAGCGCCGGAAGCCGGGTCTCCGAAATTCCAATGAATACTATCCGGAGGAGGCCAGATATCACCTGAAAAATAAAACGGGTTATCTTTACATGAACCGGTATAGTGAATATAGGCTTTGTATTTTTGAATAAATTGAGGCAGGCCATCGGCGCATGGACTTCCCAATGCGACTGCATTTCTTTGAAAATTACATCCGGGCCCGTGAACAGATGGATTATTGATCACATTCAGGGAATCTTTTTGAGACACGGTTCCATATATTTTCCAATCAGGCCCCATCTGTATACCGGATCTTAAATGTCCGGAATCAATCAATATTTTACTCTGCATGAATGCAGCAGAATCAAGCAATGTTGCATTATACTGATATATCTTGCCAGAGTCCTGACTGGAGATGGTGGAGATGTATAAAAATTTCGAGTCAGTTGAAAATTCAGCTGCAACCATACCCGTTGGAGTAGGTATATAAAACAGCCGGTTTATTGCTCCTGTTTGCGAATTAAAATTGCAAAATTCAGGATGTGTCTGATAACCACCGACCAGTTTAGTCCCATCAGGTGATACCCTTATTGATTGTGGAGCGACATAGTAATAATATGGCGCAGGAAACTGGCCTCCTCCAAAGCTTTGACTGAATACAGGTGTTGTCGATAATCCGAACTTATCGATTAAAAAGGTAGCATATCTGATATACGAGGGGGTAGAAAATGTCGTAATGATCCATACATATTTATTATTCTTATGCCTGGTACCGGTCACAGCCTGCCATGATGACGCTGTTACCTGAATGTTCTTAAATGCGGGATCAATATCTCCCAATCCTCCATTAAGCCTCATATTGATGATTGAATAAACTAAACCGTACACTGTGCCAAGAGGAAAGAACTGGCCGACAGTAAAAAGGTAATATGAACTATCGTCATCAAGTTTAGGAGTTGCAACGACTGGCTGAAAGAAACCGGCATTCTGTGCGTGCAGTCCTGTGCCATTGGGCATCACTGTTTTGTTTTTATTCCATACCGAGACCCCGTTTGAAAAAAACAAAAGACCTCCGGCAGAATCTGAAACATTGACAGTTGTAGCGGCGGAGGTCATTACCCCGTTTGGTATGGTTACCGGAAATCCCGAATTAAATGTAACACCAGTCCCAAATGGGGGAGACCATCCAAAGTACCAATTGTTGAATTCCCCCTGGGAAAACCCAAAGAATGGTAACAATAAAATCAGGCCGGTGATAAATTTAATTCTCATTTATTTTATTGCATTTCTCTCACTGAACAGGCCCCCACCCTCCGGTATTGACAAGGATTCACGACGCGCTCCCCTCTCCCCGGGGAGAGGGGCCGGGGGTGAGGCATCTTCCCCTGATGGGGCTGGAATTTGGTCAATATCTTCAAGTAAGACAATTAAAATAACAGATAGTTGTTCGCTCAATGTTTAATAAATCGCAAAAAATATTCCCTGCTCCCTGTTGAAAGGTTGAGAATATAAATCCCTGGCGTTAAGGCCTGCACGGGTATAGTCGTCAAGACAGAACCATGAACTGTTTTTAACCTTTTCCCCTGGATATTATAGATTTTGGCCTGAATAATCTCCTCACCAAATGTAAATCCCAACATATCGCCGACAGGGTTTGGATAAATAACAGGACCGTCGGAAACAGGCTGGGTTTCATCTTCTACACCCAACCCAACCGACGAATATGCTTTGATCAGCCCATAAGGGCCTGCCAGCCATCCGTGGTCTTTATTTGCGAAGAAGTAGTTGCTGATAAAACCGGCTTGTGGGGGTGTATCCACCAGTATGTTCCAGGTTTCACCGCCATTATGGGTCACCGCCACGAAATAGTCGCCCGAACAGGCAACTCCCTGTTGTGTGTCAGTGAATTTAATGTAGGCGGGTGGAACATTGGTGCCAATCTGCCCCAGCGACTGCCATGTGATTCCACCATCACTGGTTTTTGCCAGCCCTTCATTGTAGATGCTGATAAATC
>JBAXFM010000503.1:0-2605 GCA_037139855.1 Bacteroidota bacterium | reverse complement strand
AACTCCGGTCTTGGCAAGCCCTGCTGCACTGGCATGAAGATCGGTTGCTGAAACGAACAGCGGATCAACGTTGATGGAATTTGCATCCTGGGTGGTGGCTGCCTTCCAGTTGGCCAGGGTGGCCTGGGCGGTAGTCTGGTAACCGATGTTCGGGCCGATCCCATTCACATAATAATCGTTGTTGTTGATGGTTGAAAACATAGTAGCAGTTCCACCGTTCATGATGGCAAAAGTTAGTGAAGCAGGAGTGCCGGAAACAGGCTGAAGTGAATTTTTCAAAATGTTATCCCGGATGTCAAACAGGCTGCAACTGGAAGAAATTCCAATACAGGCTGAATAATTGGCGTAAGTAGAGGATGTGACATTTCCGGACAGGTTAATGCTGTTGTGGTAAAGTTTAACATTGCCTCCTGTTGAAAAATACATGCCATAAACATCGTAGGATGATACGGACGTTGAATAACCGTCACCCTTGATATTATACATTAAATTGTTGGATATTTCGGTCGGGGTGATTGCGTCGCCTGTGGCGAAATAGATTCCGTAATTGCCCCATCCTCCGGTACCATTGTAAAACCAGTCATGGATTTTGTTCTTCAGAATCTTGGTATTGGTACAGGCAGTACTTAAATAAATAGCTGCCTGTGAGTAATTTACATTGCCAAGCGAAGCGCCCATGATCTCATTCCCCTGGATGAGGGTGTTGTCAGCATACGTCATCAGGATGCCCCGGTATTGCAGGGCCTGCGCATCAACAGTTGAACCGAAAATATTGTTGGTTATCTGTCCGTTGGTGGCAAGGTTGCCGGCAACACCTGCAAACTGCATTGCATAACGGGCGCTGTAAATGGTGTTGTTATTGATGATGATGTTGTTGTATCCACCACCGGAATAATTCAGAATGATGGCATACGTGGTATTGGTAACCTGGCTGCTGGCACGAACCAGGCAGTTCTTGATCGTACAGTTGCTGGCTCCCTGGGTACCATTGTTGAAAACACCAATGGTATAGGTGTTGGCAGCCGTATTGGTGTTTTCCCAGGTCATGCTTTTATCTGTGCCTCCGCTGTTTGAACCGTCAAGGATCACGTAGTTGCATCCATAAAGTACAATAACCCCTGAAGTTGAAGATCCGCTGATAACGGGTGTTTTCCCTGCGGCAGGCTTTATGGTAACGGTATTGGTGGCGCTGGCTCCTGCAAATGGATAAACGAGCAAAGGCAGCACCTCTGTATAAGTATTGTCAGTCAAAGTAAAAGTAACTGCGCAGGTGGCTTCTTTAATCGCAAGATCTGCAAGGGCTGCGGTAATGGTCGTATAGGTCTGGCCAACCCCGACATTATAATTCCCACATAACGCTCCGATAATGGTATAGGAACTTGGAGTTGTTGGAGGAGTGGCCGCTGCGGGTGGGTTCGCAGTAAGCCCTCCGGCACCGGCTGACGGTGCGCATGTAACATTTGGCGTTCCATTCAGGTCCTGGGCCACAATATAATAAGAAACCACATCATTAAGCACGACCCCTGCACCGAATGTGAAAGTATAGGTCGATCCGCTCACGAATACTCCCGTCACACCATTCCATGCTCCGGCATTGTTTTTCCAGTATAATTTTGGCAATCCTACCCCGGATGTTGGAATTCCGGTTGGGGCGGTGATGGTCGTTGTAAGTGTACGTGCTGAAGTCAGGCTCGTGTTGCCGAAAGGGGTGTAGGCGATGTTCGGTCCTGCGCTGCCCTTGATGTGCAGGAGATCGAGGTGACAATTGTCACCATAGGCCGATGTAAAAAGCAGCGCTACATACAAAGTGGCAGTATTGGCAGCTCCTGCGGGGAGGGTAACCGTTTCAAGTATCCATGCCTGGGTAGCAGCGTACCTCGAAAAACTGGTAGAACTATTCCAGGTTGTACCGTCCGTTGACCATTGAACGGTCACATTATCATTATTTGTATAACCTGGATCAACCAGCCATTCAAAGTCGACCGTAACCAAACTATATCCTATCGTTGAAACAGCCGTAGTTCTTTTCAAACGGTTGATGGTTCCTGAACTTGCATTGTAAGACTGGAACTCTACAAATCTGCTGCCACTGAATGGGGTACAGGTAGGATAGGTCCCCGCAGAATAGAAAAAGGTGTAGTTGGTCCCTGAAACCAGATCGATACCCCATCCAGTCGGCGGAGTTTGTCCGACAGCTGCCGTTTCCCAATCTTCTGTGAAAAGGGTAGTCTGCGAAAAAGAAGTGATACTGATAAAGAACAGAGTCACAACAAAAAGTAACAGTTTTTTCATAATTTTTGTTTTTGTTTTTACTTGGTTAATAGTCATCGAAATATAGAAATTCATGCATGAAAAAGGATGCATAAAAAGCATGATAATACAATCTTAATGGTTAGTGAAGTCAGAGCAGTCTGTAGAGGAAGCAGGGGTAAAAAGAAAGCCAAAGGTATTATAGTTTTCAAATCGATGAATACTCAAATTGAAAATTAACTTTTTTTAACAAAAAAGCCCCACCGTTTCGGGCAGGGCTTTTAACTTTTGCATTTTGCAATTTGACTTTTGACTTATTTGTTTACCAGCACCTTCCTCACCACCTTATGTTCGC
>JBAXFM010000502.1:0-2605 GCA_037139855.1 Bacteroidota bacterium | reverse complement strand
TTTTCCGGTAGTTTCTTTATCCCAATAACTGTTGGTCACAGTTCCAGTGTTTGTTTCCACGAGTCCACCATATAAGGAACTTCCGGATACATATCCGGTGGCATAGCTGTTTTCAATTACAGCGGTGTTCTCGTTTTGTCCGACAAGTCCGCCAATATTTCCTCCGCTCACCGACCCCCTTGCATAACAATTATTGATTTTACCATTACGGTTGTATCCAACAAGACCGCCCACTTTAAAGGTACCAGTAACAATACCCGTTGCATAACATTTGGTCACGCAACCACTGTTGTGCCCGATGAGTCCACCGGCTATTCCATTAATTGCAATTACTATCCCCGTTGTATAGCAATAACTCACGGAACCCTCGTTGGTTGCCACGAGTCCGCCAACCGGTGTTGAACCACGAACGAACACCGCCGGGTCAATATCCACCCCAATATTTTTCAATGACGAACCGGCTCCGGTGCAGCCAAAAAGCCCGACGGTGGATGTTGATCCCCTGTCAATTATTAATCCGGTGATTTTTTTATTATTGCCATCAACCTGTCCATAGAATTTAAAAAGCGGATTATCTACACCGATAGGCTCCCAGCCAGCCATACCCCACAGAGTATAACCATCCCCGCCACTCGCGAGATATGCCGTTAAGTCAATATCATTCATCAACTTGAAACAGGTTCCTGCGTAAGTGGCGCCTAAATAGTTGCGTAAATTGTTTAATTCAGCGGGACTGGTAATTTGATAAGGGTTACCGGGGGTTCCTGTTCCACCAGAAAATTGTGCGTTAGCCCAACCACAGACAAGCACAAGCACAATGGTAGCCGTAAAGTTTTTCATCGTATGCAGCTTTAGTTTATAATAGATCGTCAGAAATAGCAAAAGCGGAATTTGTGATAAAATTAACAGGAAAATTATCGGGGTGCAAATTTTTTTAAGGAAATCTGATAATTTCAGGTTAAAATGCCAAATACCAAATCCATAAGCCTCAGGCCAAAGATAGTGAGTAATACATCATCAGGAAGGAATGCAGTGTGAACTGATGGAGGGGGATTAAATGTATTTCTCCCCTTTTTCAAGCATCACGTCGTTTACAAACTGCCGGATTTGTTGTTCGTCAGTTTTACGGCAAACCAATAAAATGTTTTCCGATTCAACCACAATATAGTCGTTGAGTCCCTGGAGTACCACTACTTTGTCTTTGGGCATGTTCACAATGCAGTTGGATGTATCGTACAACATTACATTCTTTCCAACGACCGTATTGCCTTTTACATCCTTTGTGCGGTTCTCGTAAAGTGAACCCCAGGTGCCAAGGTCCGACCATCCAAAGTCGGCAGCCAGCACATAAACGTTGTTGGCTTTTTCCATCACCCCGTAGTCGAGGGATATGCTTTTACATACCGTATATGTTTTTGAGATGAATGCTTTTTCATCCTTGGTCCCGTATTTCCCGATCCCGTGTTTGAATAACAAATCTACCTCGGGCAGGTGTGTTTCAAAAGCCTTCATGATGCTTTTAAGCGACCAGATGAAAATCCCTGAATTCCAGAGGAAATCGCCGCATTTAAGAAAGGTTTCAGCGAGTGCCAGGTTTGGCTTTTCTGTGAAGGTCTTCACCTTTTTAATGTGCTGTTCCTTGGGATAAACATGTTTCTTGGCATCCACATACTGGATATAACCATAACCGGTATCTGGCCGGCTCGGCCTGATGCCGAGGGTGAGCAGCCAGTCATTTTCAGTGGCCGCTTCAAGGGCCGCTTCAATATTCTGTAGGAAAATATCCTCCTTCAGGATGATGTGATCAGAAGGAGCAACGACAATCCGCGCATCCGGGTCGCGCTCAAGGATGCAATAATTGGCATAGGCAACGCAGGGCGCCGTGTTGCGGCGTGATGGTTCCATCAGGATCTGCTGGCTGGTTAGGTCCGGGATTTGAGTTTTGACAAGATTTTTATAAATTTCATTGGTAACAATGTAGATGTTTTCCTTAGGGCAAATTCGCGTAAATCGCCGATAAGTCTGCTGAATCAGTGTTTCCCCGGTCCCCAGAATATCGATAAATTGTTTTGGGTGAGTTGACTTGCTCATGGGCCAGAACCTTGCGCCGATGCCACCGGCCATGATTACGCAGTAGTTGTGTTTCGACTTTGCCATGCCAGAAGGGTTTTAAATTTATACAAACATACGGAAAAAGAAGTACGATATTTGATTTACGATTTACGATTTCGTGCAAAAATGATTTTTGGAAGAGATTCGGCAAAAAACATATCGTAAATCGTAAATCCCCAATCGTAAATTACAGTGCTATTACCGGCGCTCCCGCACTTACCAGATAAACCCGGTTGGTGTTCAGGCAGATGCAGCGGTAACGGGTTCTGACTTTCTCTTTTTTCTGAAAGGTCTTTTTTCCGTGAAGAGTGAAAACAGCATCAAAAGAGAGAACCTCCAGACGAATTGTTGCATCGGGGGGATCATATTTTTTCAGCACTTTTGATAAATGATGATCAGCCGAGGAGGATGCTTTGGGATTTTCCATGTAATGAATCAATACCGGCAGGACATCAATGGGAAAAACTTCATGGTGCAGATAAGGATCCATCAG
>JBAXFM010000501.1:0-2607 GCA_037139855.1 Bacteroidota bacterium | reverse complement strand
ATCTTTAAAGAATCCTATTTCCCATATGGCTTTTTCAAGAAATTGTTCCTTGGAATAGCCTAGCAGTTCTATTAAGAATGGGTTTACATCCACAATCATTCCTGTTTCTGCATCGAGTATTAGTATACCATCTTTTGCCGTTTCAAAAAGTCTGCGATATCGGGTTTCGGAAGCAGCCAAAGCATTTTTTTCTTGCTTACCATTGGCAACATCCATTTCGTAGGATGCTTTTAACGCATCATAGACATTCCTTAACTCCCGTAATTCTTTTTGAAGGTCATCATTAAACTACGATTGATTAGTCATAATTTTCAACTTATGGAATGAGAAAGGTACAGCTTAAATAGCTTAATCGCTCTGATATATGCAGAATATTTATGCAGTTATAGTCGTTATTACCAGAGGCCGCCCATGAGGGACGGCCTCTTTTTCAGTGAAAACCAAAGTGATTTCGAATGACAAGTTCTTATTGGTTTACAAAGATTTTCCTGACAACTTTATTTTCACTATTCATAAAAGCCACCAGATACATTCCACTGGTGATCGGACGAAGGTAAATTTGAGTTTCAAATTTACCGCCAACCGTTGCCGCATCGCTCAACCCGAATAATTTCACACCAATCTGATTGTAAACCATGATGGTGAAAATTTCGTCAACCGGGGAACTGATCATTACAGTAAATTGTCCGTTGTTTGGAACCGGATAGATACTAAAGGAGGCAGAACCAGCATGATCCAATATACCCACCGCCGTGATCCAAACCTTGTTTGAGATGTCGGAAGAACAACCGTTTACGGTAACAACACACCAGTAAAATCCGGAATTAATGGTTACGGTATAGGTTTGTCCGGTTGCACCCGGAATGAGGATGCCATCGTTGTACCATTGGTTTCCAAGTAGTGCACTACTCGTAAAATTGAGCCAGCTGCTGTCACAACCGGTGCTGCCGGAATCGCATGGACAGTAACCGGGATGCTGGAAGAAGTACCCTCTCCGCAGCCATTAGTTCCGGCAACAGAGATATTTCCTGCTATTGCAGCAGCGGCAAAATTCACGGTTATGCTGGTTGTTCCTGCTCCTGTTGTAATTGTTGCACCGGCTGGTAAAGTCCAGGTATAGGAGGTGGCATTCATAACAGGTATGGTAGAATATACCACTCCATTGGCACCGGCACATACTGAACCAGAACCTGAAATAGTGCCTGCTGCACCTGGATTGGCGTTGACAAACAAATTATAAACAGATGGAACGCCAGCAGAACAGCCTGATGGGCTGGTGTAGTTGATACTGACTGTTTGTGCTCCGATGCCGGTCCAGGTAACATAAGGATAGCTGATGTTGCGCCTGAAATATTCACACCATTGATCAGGTTTATAACACCTCTTCTCCATTGATAGGTAAGCCCTGTCGCTACAACGGGCACAGAAAAACTTATTGAACTTCCAACACACGCTGTTGCACAAGCAATAGGGGTGATGTTAATGTTCAATGCAACATTTGCTGAAGTAGCAATGGGAGAACAAATTCCATTGATAACAACATTGTAGTCTGAGGCGCCATCGGATAAATTCACTGGATTAATTGTAAGGATTGCAGTAGTTACACCTGAAAAATTTCCTCCGTTGATGAGATTAACAACGCCTCTCCTCCATTGATAAGTAAGACCTGTTCCGGTTGCAGTTACTGAAAAACTAACTGAGGTACCGATACACGCTGACTGGTTAGAAGGTTGAACGACAATGATCGGGGCAGTATCCACTGTAACAGTCACAGAATTTGAGTATTGGCAACCAGTTCCTGAAACGGTTTCCGTTAAAGTGTAGGTCGTTGTTACAAGCGGACTCACATTTGGGTTGGCGATGGCTGAAATGAACCCTACAGGAATGGAGATCCAGCTATACGTATTCCCTGGAACCGCTATAGCACCGATCTGGGTACTGGTGTTCAGGCAGATGGCCCGGTTGGCTCCTGCATTTGCAGCGGGACTCAGGTTGACTGTTACCAGAATGTGATTCGAAATAACACTGCCGCAGACATTGGTGTTGGTTACATAATAGTGACCCGTTGTAGTCACATTGATGGATGCGGTTGTTGCCGCGTTGCTCCATACCCCTCCAACATTTCCTGAAAGGGTAACACTGCCGCCGGTACAAAATGTTGTTGCTCCGCCCGCTGTAATTATTGATGCCATTGGTTGCATTACTGACGTAACTATATTATTGTGTATGGCAATGGCTCCTCCGCGTGAAAGGCCTCTACCATATAGCGTGGCGCCTTCCAACAGACTTATAGCACCGTTCGCAATAATAGTACCCCTGAAAACAGAATTATCTCCCAAACCGACTCCTTCACCGAATGCTCCATTGATTTACCAGTACACATTGCATAAAGAAGCTGAATTGATCAGAATTACATTTGAGAATGCATTTGTTGAAAAAGCACCATTTATCTTAAAAATAAATACAGCATTAGAATTACCTTGCCCATCTAAAATTAAATTTCCATTAATGTTGAAGCTGCACCCAGGCAGTAAACGTTGGGTACAAGAACCTGTCCGTTTCCTAAGGTAGTTCCAATAACCACCCCGCAGGTAACTCCGCTCAGGT
>JBAXFM010000500.1:0-2625 GCA_037139855.1 Bacteroidota bacterium | reverse complement strand
TTGCCATGGATTTCAGAAAGGATTATTCAAAACCCGGCCAGCCGCCTTACCAGCCTACCGTTGCCAAATACACCGACAACTACCTTTTGCTGATATCAAGTTCAAAAGCCTTCAGTTATGCCGGTCAGCGGATCGGACTAATGATCCTGTCGAACAAGTTGTTCAACCTCCAGGCACCCGACCTGCTGAGGTATTTTTCGACCGATATCGTGGGCAGGGCCCTGATTTATGGCACTGTTTACGCACTGAGCGCCGGCACGGCCCACTCCACCCAATATGCACTGGCCGCCATGTTGAAGGCAGCCAATGACGGCACCTTTGACTTTGTGGAGGTAGTAAAGGAATATGGCGCCAAGGCGAAAATCATGAAAAAAATGTTTCTCGACAATGGATTCACCATCGTCTATGACAAAGATGAAGACGAACCCATCGGCGACGGCTTCTATTTTACCTTTGCCTATCCGGGTTTCACAGGCGAAGAGTTGCTGCAGGAGTTGATTTATTATGGCATCAGCGCCATTGCGCTCAGCATCACCGGCAGCGAACGTATTGAAGGTATCCGTGCCTGCGTGTCGCTTGTCAAGCGGGAGCAGTTCCCTGTACTGGAGGGAAGGTTAAAAAAATTCCGGGAAAATCATACATAGTAGTTTTTTACCCTTTCACCCGTTTGCTAATTATATCCTCAAACTTAAACCAGTTCTAAATTAGACCATTTGCATTAATTTCCGGGGATGAACTGACTGCCCGTTTAAACAAATTTTCGTACATTCGCCCCTGTGAATCTGTTAACAAATCAACCCCTATTATATGGCAAAAATCAAAGGTGATATCGTGATCAACACCGAGCGCTGCAAAGGCTGTGAAGTATGCCTTGCCGCATGTCCTTTCACGGTGATCGCAATGTCGAAGGAAGTAAACAGCAAAGGATATCATTTCGCAATGAAAGTAAACGGCGAATGTACGGGCTGTACCAATTGTGCCCTTGTATGCCCCGATGGGGTTATCACCGTTTACCGGGCCAAAGTCGCAACTGAATAAAAATCAAAAAAAGATACTCAAATGGGTGAACTAAGATTAATGAAGGGCAACGAAGCCGTGGCCGAAGCCGCTATCCGCGCAGGGTGCGACGGTTATTTCGGATACCCGATCACACCACAGTCAGAGGTGATGGAATACCTGATGGCTGAAAAGCCGTTCGAGCGCACCGGCATGGTGGTTCTGCAGGCCGAAAGTGAAGTCGCTGCCATCAATATGCTTTACGGTGGCGCCGGAACAGGAAAAATGGTGATGACCTCTTCCTCCAGTCCCGGCGTAAGCCTCATGCAGGAAGGAATCAGTTACATGGCAGGCGCTGAGTTGCCTGCGGTAATTGTGAACATTGTTCGGGGTGGTCCTGGTCTGGGCACCATACAACCTTCCCAGGCCGACTACTTCCAGGCGGTGAAAGGCGGAGGCCATGGCGATTACAAAATGCTGGTGCTTGCACCTGCATCCGTGCAGGAGATGTGCGACCATGTTAAACTCGGTTTTGACAAAGCCTATGAATATCGTACACCGGTGATGATTCTATCTGACGGCGCTATCGGCCAGATGATGGAAAAAGTAGTCCTGTTCGATCAGATTCCGCGGCGCACCGATGCAGAGGTCATTGCACAATGTCCCTGGGCATCCAATGGCCGGCCAAAAACGCGTAACCACAACATCATCACATCGCTCGACCTTGATCCGGCCGGACAAGAGCGGGTGAACCTGAAACTTCAGGCCAAATACAAACTCATGGAGCAAAACGAAGTGCTTTATGAGGAAATTCAATGCGAGGACGCTGATTACCTCTTTGTGGCATTCGGACTATCGGCACGTATTTGCCAGAAAGCCCTTGACCTGGCGCGTGCAAAAGGCATCAAAGTAGGTCTTTTCCGCCCCATTACCCTCTTCCCCTTCCCTGCCATGCAGGTTTCAAACGTGGGAAATCGCGTGAAAGGGATCCTGGTCGTTGAAATGAATGCCGGTCAGATGATCGAAGATGTAAAACTTTCGGTGGGATGCAAAGTAAAGATTGAACATTTCGGCCGCTTTGGCGGTATCATCCCATCCCCGGATGAAGTTGTAAGGGCCCTTGAACAAAACATTATCGGAGGTTAGTTATGGAAGATCTATTCGCAAAAACAGAAATACACAAACCGGAAAACATCGTCTATAAAAAGACCGACCTGATGGTCGACCGGCCCCTGAGTTATTGCCCAGGCTGCGGCCACGGCACCGCACACCGCATGTTGATGGAAGTAATTGAAGAAATGGACATCCAGGATAAAACCATCGGAGTTTCTCCGGTTGGCTGTTCTGTGCTGGCTTATGACTTTCTCGACATTGATATGATCGGCGCAGCCCACGGACGCGCGCCTGCGCTCGCCACAGCCATCAAACGCATGTGGCCCGATCACTTTGTGTTCACCTACCAGGGCGACGGCGACCTCGCGGCCATTGGCACGGCTGAAACCATCCATGCCTGCAACCGTGGAGAAAACATCACCATCATCTTCATCAACAATGGGATTTACGGAATGACCGGTGGCCAGATGGCCCCGACCACCCTTCCCGGGATGCGTTCCTCTACCTCGCCCTATG
>JBAXFM010000499.1:0-2656 GCA_037139855.1 Bacteroidota bacterium | reverse complement strand
AATGATCCAGAAAAAGTTTAGTAAAATCAAGGGTTGTGGCATGTTGCTGCTCCCGGGTGATGGTAAAGCCCGGGCATCCGAATTCTCCCAGGGAACAGATAAAATTGGCATCGGCAAAATAGCAATGGCCTCCGCCTTTGATGTTGATAAAGACCTTGCAATCGCTGGCCAGCGAATCGTACATCGGGATTTGATTTGTGACCGGAGGGGTTACACAATCGAGATCAGCCGCGAACACCAGCGATGGAATGGTGATGTTCCGGGCAGCGCTGATGGCGGAAGGCGATGTTTCGGCTGCAGCCCAGGTAACCAGGGCCGTAGGAGTTGTGTTGTTTTTACAACCCAGGAATGAAGCGCCACCCCCCATGGAATGACCCATAATCGCAGAGGTACTGTCGACATGCTGGAAGAAAAGTGAGGCGGGATTTAATCCTTCAGCCTGCATTTGTACCACCAGAAAGGCCAGATCGGCGCCATACTCCGCATGATTTGGGGCCAGCGATGTTTCGGTTTTCGGAAAAACCAGGATATACCCGGCCGGTACGATGGCATTTTTAAAGTAGGCATAAGAATCATAGGCCATCTGGAATCCATGGCCAAATACAATTAAAGGAAACAATCCCGTTGAAAGGGGGGTATTCTCTCCGGCAACAGTTGCCGGATAGTAAAGTTCCGAGGGGATGGAACGGTTGCCACGGGCAGCATCGGAATAGGTGATGGTGGCATGGCCAATCGGATAGTTTTGCGATCGGCAAAACAGCGAAAACCCCAAAAACAGCGTTATTAAATAAACAGTCTTCATTGTTTTTTCTTAAAAATCAAACCTGCATTTACATTGTACTTAAATTAAACTATTTAAATATCAACAATATACATCAACAGTGAAAATAAATTAGTCTCTTTGTCAGAGTTTATAAAAAAGTCTCTACATTTGCGTATTCAAATACCTGAATAAATCATGTCCAAGATTTTTGCCCTTTCTGAAGCCTCTTCCATCGCCATTCACAGCATGGTTTTGATTGCCCGGTCTGGAAATGGAATCAATGCGGTAAAGATCGCCGAAATTACAGGATTTTCAAAGAATCACATTGCAAAAGTTTTGCAACGACTGGTCAAGAATGACATGCTTAAATCGGTTCGTGGCCCTTCTGGCGGGTTTTCGATGAAAATGGAGCCTAAAAACGTTAGTTTACTGGATATCTACCAATGCATCGAAGGTCAACTCGACGTGGGCGAATGCCCGTTATCCTACGATCTCTGTGGATTCGACCGGTGCCTGATGGGAACTGTCGTGAATAAACTGACCGCGGAATTCAAAAAATTTTTAAACGAGCAAACGCTACAGTCTTATCTCTAAATTTTTTTTTATATATAATAAGGCAATCAGATACCTAATTACACCTATAAAACATGAAGCGGAAAATTATTCAGATTGATGAGGAAAAATGCAATGGTTGTGGTATTTGCATTCCAAACTGTCATGAAGGCGCCATGCAGCTCATTGATGGGAAAGCCCGGCTGATCAGCGATTTGTTCTGTGATGGGCTTGGCGCCTGCATCGGTCACTGCCCTGAAGGAGCGATTGAGATCATTGAACGGGAAGCTGAACCCTATGACGAGCGAAAGGTAATGGAATTGATGGTTCCCAGGGGAAGAAATACCATCCTTGCCCACCTCGAACATTTACGCGATCACAACGAAACAGAATTTTTGCAACAGGCAATTGAGTATTTAAAAGAAAACAATATAATGATGAGTCCAGAAAAAACAGCACAGCATTCCCATGGTGAATGCGGATGCCCGGGTTCAATGTCCAGGGATTTCCGTGATGAAAATGTCAAACAGGATACCGCCGTACCGGTTGTAGAGACGCAATGCATTGTGTCTCTGCAGGAAACCCCGTCCGAATTGCGCCAGTGGCCGGTACAGCTGCATTTGCTCAACCCCCAGGCATCCTATTTTAAAAATGCCGATGTGGTGCTTGCCGCCGACTGCGCTGCTTTTGCCATGGGCAATTTCCATGCAAGGTTTCTCAAAGGGAAATCCGTTGCCATTGCCTGTCCGAAACTCGACAGCAACAAAGAATCGTACATCCAGAAACTCACCTCCATGATTGCTGATACGAAAATCAACTCCCTCACGGTGGTGATGATGGAAGTGCCCTGTTGCGGAGGCCTCCTTCACATAGCTCAAACAGCGAGGGCCAATGCCGGACGCAATGTTCCCATCAAACAGGCGATTGTAAGCGTGCAGGGAGAGGTGATGGAAGAGGATTGGACATAGGAAGGTCAAAATGCAAATGTCAAATGTCAAATGTCAAAATATGGAAAAAAGTATTTTCGAACACTCCAATGTGTTCCGGTTCCCCGAAAAAGTGGAATATTCCTCTGAAGGGATTATCAGTAAAAGAGTTATTGACCGCCCGGTTGGCACGGTAACATTATTCTCCTTTGATCAGGGGCAAAGATTAAGCACTCATTCCGCTCCTTACGATGCCATGTTACAGGTTATCGAAGGGAAAGCTGAAGTAATCATCAGCGAAGTACCATTTATCCTGACTACCGGCGAGGCCATCATCATGCCGGCAGGAATTCCACATGCAGTGAATGCGCTGGAAAAATTTAAAATGGTATTAACCATGATAAAAGGATAAAAA
>JBAXFM010000498.1:0-2683 GCA_037139855.1 Bacteroidota bacterium | reverse complement strand
AATCCCGCGTCAGATCATGTGATCCTTGATTTTGGCCCGGGAAGAGTGCCGGCAAATACTACGCTCGAACTCATGACCAGTCAAGGGACCTGCGTGAAACGCATCACCCTGATTGGCCGGAGTAAAACGATCCGGATTGGTTTATCCGGATTGCCTGCAGGTTACTATTTCCTCAGGGTCTCGTCTGATGAAACGGTTGTAGTGAAGCAGCTGGTGATTTTACATTAGTTCCCGCTAGAACAGACCGGTTAAATTGATCGGCTTTTCCGGTATTTCTGATTTTCCACTGCGTTATCGGGATAATTGTGCCTATATAATTGTTTTATCTGAAACTGCTTATCCGCAGTGAACAAGTTGATCGTTCCTAAGGCTCATTTAATCTCTTTCAAAAATCATGTCATCCCTTGATCAAAACAGATAAGCAGTTATCTGAAATAAACCTTTTTAACAAGGATAGCCTCTTTTTTCTGAACCTTCAGAACATAGATTCCCCGGGGTATATTCCGCAAATCAACGGTGGATGAATAATGATTAAAGGGGATATCTGAAAGTGCCATGATTTTGCCATCAACTGACAACAATTGCCAGGTGCCGCCATCAAATCCATCTATTTCCATGTTAAAATAACCATCCGACGGGTTTGGCGAAATGGTAATGCCCTGAAGGCTTTCAATATCCTTGATGTCATTGCATATCTCAAAGGTGATGCCGATGGTATCCTTTGCAGTACAGCCGGAGGAGTTGGTTACATTCACCCGGAAATCACGGGAACCATACCCAATGCCAGTTGAATCAACAACAATGGTTTGGGTGGTTGCGCCGGTTGACCACAAGTAGGTGCATCCTGGGTTCCCTGCATCCAGTAAAATGGTGTTCCAGGGACACAGGGTGGTATCTTTCCCAAGGTTGACTACCGGAGCCGTTGATGCGACGATAAACCCTGTCTTTGTTTTTGAACCGGTGGTGATTCCGTTTGAACAGGTGAGCGAAACATTAAAGGTTCCCGGGGTGTTGTAATGTATGTTTACCGGATTTTGCAACGTTGAAGAAGAAGGGGTTCCCCCTGGAAATGACCAGGCCCAGGAGGTTGGGTTCCCGCCTGATATGTCGGTGAAATTCACAGAGGTTCCGCTACAGGGTGAAAGGGTGCTGGCGGTAAAGTTTACAATAAGCGGTGGGGTGACCATCTCCACGGCATCGAGGTTGAAACCGGCTCCAACGCCATAGGCTGAGCCGGCGCCGTTGTCTTTGATTTGGAGATATCGTACCTTAGTCAATGGAACAGTATTAAGATCGAAACTGGTGGTGCCATTTCCAACCCCGATGGTGGTAAAAGGGCCATCCATGTTATTGCCTCCTGAAACCGTGTATGCTTTTGCAGTCGTACCAGCCTGGATAACTTTAAAATCCATGCCCGGCCCGTTAAAAATGGTGTCTCCCATATCCAGCACGATCCATCCGTTTTTTCCGAGGGAATATGGAATAGAATCAGGAATGCCAATAGCGCCTGGCGTATAACCCTCGTCACCGAAATTATTCCCCGGAATACGGCAGCTCATCACCTTATAGGCAAAATGGTTGGGCGCCGGATCCAACTGAACATTGACTGTAGTGGTTCCCTGCGTGGGAACTGCCACGTTTGTAATTGTTTTGGATTTGTATCCGTTGGCCGATACCTTTATTGTATAGGTTCCGGGAACAACATACTTGTGATAGTCGCCAACCAACGGATCGGTGTAAACAGCATATAAATTATTCACACTGACCGTGGCACGAACCGGTTCCCCGGTTACGGAATCGGTGATAATTCCTGAAACACCCCAGGCGCACTGGTTGATAATGGCCAGCATGGCAGGTTTATTGGCGTTGTAATAATAATTGATCTGCGATGACGGGGGTTGCTTGTCTACCGAAATTTCAATAGACCAGCCGATGTTTCCCAGGCTGCCATATTGAAAATCCTTGGTGCTGCCATTGATGGCATACATTATATTATAACCCTGCCCGTATTGCAGGCTTGAATACCCTGAGGAGTTTGCATACACACTGGCAAGCTGATTGATGTGTTCATAATCCCTGGGAGCATCAGCGCGGTAACTCCATGGATAGGAGAGAATCTCCGTTCCGCTGTGATAGTTTGTGTAAACAACAAACTGGTTGTCCAGAATACCGTTACGGAGCGCTTTCGTTTCAACCTGTGAAAATGCGCCCCAGCTGTTCCCTTCTCCATCCCACATGTATCCATTGTCGCGGTTGCAGTCGACGCCGTTATTGTTATAACGCGACATCGCCACCCTCCCATCGGGGTTTACCATCAGGTATAGCCAGATCTCCCGGTTGTTGATAAGGTTTGTGATGGTAGGATCAGGGCCATATCCGAGGCAAAGGTCTCTGGCAAACATGATGATATTTTGCGACCCGCCAATCTCATCCCCATGGATGCCACCGTCAAACATGATCTCGGGTTCAGACTCATCGGTATCAACATTGTCGCTGATCTTTAATACGGCAAGCTGACGGCCTCCAACGGAGGTTCCCCAGCTGATTTTTTTACAAATGGATGGGAAGTTGGTGGCCAGACTGTCGGCGATGGCGATGATTTGTTCATAAGTATAATAACCTGGCGGAACCAGAGGATTATCCCAGAAATGATCAAAATGTTGGTTCAAATCAGGGATGGTGA
>JBAXFM010000497.1:0-2714 GCA_037139855.1 Bacteroidota bacterium | reverse complement strand
CCGGCTGCGGTTACCGCGCCAGCCGTCCGAACATGGATCAGACGGCTGATCTTGGGGTCTTTTTTGATTATGCTTTTGGTGGACCCGGGCTAAAGATCGCAGAGGTGATCGAAGGCGGACCTCTTGATAAAGCAGTTTCAAAAGTGAAAACAGGCTGCATCCTGGAAAAAATTGACGGGGAAACCATCACTGATACCCTGGATTTTTATGCCGGGCTGAACCGAAAGACAGGGAAACTTACCTTGCTTTCGATGTATAACCCTGCTACCGGCGACCGGTGGGAGGAGAGTCTGAAGCCCGTTTCCATTGGCGAAGCCAATGAACTGCTTTACCACCGATGGGTGAAGAACCGCCGCAATGAGGTGGAAAAACTTTCGGACGGCAAGATCGGTTACATCCACGTGCGTTCGATGGATGACGCCAGCATGCGAACCGTTTTCGAGGAAGCGCTAGGCCGTAACTTTGAAAAGAAAGCGATTATTGTTGATACCCGTTTCAACGGGGGAGGAAATATTCATGAACAACTTTCCGATTTTCTGAGCGGGAAGAAGTATATCGATATTGTTCCCCATGGACAGTATATCGGATCGGAACCCTACGATAAATGGGTGAAACCTTCCATTGTCCTGATTGGAGAGAGCAACTACTCCGACGCTCATCTTTTCCCGGTTGCTTACCGACTCAAGAATACCGGTAAAACGCTTGGCATGCCTGTTCCAGGCACCGGCACTTTTGTATGGTGGGAGTCTCAGATCGATCCTACGCTGGTATTTGGCATCCCGATGGGAGGCTGGCGCACAGCCGATGGCAAATTTTGCGAAAACAACCAGATGGAGCCGGATATCAGGGTTCAAAATGATCCGGGGATCCTGTCGTCGGGAAGGGATCAGCAGGTGGAGGAGGCGGTGAAGGAACTGATGAAATGAAGGATGAATGACGAGTGACGAATGACGAATGACGAGTGACGATTTGGGATTTACGATTTACGATTTTTCCTGCCATTAGACCCCTTCCCCCCCTGCCCCCTTCCCCACAAAGGGAAGGAGGAGTCTGGTGCTAATATTCCATACATCTGTTAATCATGGTATTCTGCAGATTAGAACACTCCCCTCCCTTTTTGGGGAGGGGTTGGGGGTGGGGTATAATGAATGACGAGATAACCAATACAGTTTATGATATTGGTGACTTTTCGCAGTGGGCGCAAATAAATTACCTTCAATCAGAATATATCGCTTGGGCCAGGTTTCTCAGGTTGTACTGCGAAGACATGGTTTGCCCATAGGCGCCAACTGAACGGATGGCCAGGAGGTCGTTCCGGCTTGTTTTCGGCAGGGAGATGGCTTTTCCAAAGCAATCGGACGATTCGCAGATCGGACCTACGACATCGTATTTTTCGGGTTTTTCGGAAGAAGTCAGATTTTCTATCTTGTGGTAGCTCTGGTAAAGCGCCGGACGGATGAGGTCGTTCATGCCGGCATCGACAATGGCAAAGCGGGTGCTGATGCCCTTTTTCACAAATAGTACTTTGGTGATCAGGCTGCCACACTGGCCAACAAGGGCACGGCCCGGTTCAAAATGAAGGTGCTGATTGCCCTGCAATTCAATGAAATTGTTGAAAATTCCAAAATAGGATGAAAAATCGGGAATCCGGAAGGTGTCGGGATCACCATAATCAATGCCAAGGCCACCGCCCACATTGATGATCTCCGGGAAAACCTGGTTGGAAATAAACCACGCGTTGATCTCATTGACGCGGTGGCAAAGGCTTTTGAAAACATCGGGGTCGGTGATTTGCGAACCGATATGGAAATGAAGCCCTTTCAGCCGGAGATGATTCAGGGTTTTCAGTTTTTCAAGAACTTCATCGAACTCCCAGGGCAGGATCCCGAACTTATTCTCCTCTAAACCGGTGGTGATGTACCGGTGGGTGTGCGCATCCACATTGGGAATGATCCGCAGGGAAATATTGGCGGTTAAGCCCATTGAAGCTGCCAGATCATTGATGACCTCCATCTCCTGCCGGGATTCCACATTCAGACTCTGGATTTTCATTTGGAGCGCCAGCCTGATCTCATCGTCCGATTTACCAACTCCCGAGAACATGATCTGGCCTGCTTTGAAGCCATGACTGATCGCCGCCCTGATCTCGTTCCCGCTTACACAGTCGGCGCCATAGCCTGAATTGCTGATGATTGCCAGGATTTCCGGATTGGAGTTGGCCTTAAGGGCATAATGGAGAAAATAGCCGTATTTCCCTGATTCCGATGAACAGGCATGCAACGTCTCCCTGAGCAAATTCATGTCGTAGTAGTAGAACGGCGTTGGGATGGTCTGAAATATTTCTATGGTTTCTTTGTTGAACATCTTTACAGATCGTGGTTGTCAATGGTTGAAAAGATGGGCGCTCAGTGAATTCAGGGCCTGCTTTTTAAAGGCGGCAGGAATCAGGATCGATATATTGTTCTGACTGCCACCGTAAGAGATCATCCGCACAGGGATATCCGCAATGGCCTTAAAAAGATCGGCTGCTGTGTTGCTTTCCGAGGCGATGCCTTCCCCAACGGCGCAAATGATGGTTTGGTCATGATCGACTTCCACGGTGCCGTAATGACTGAGGTTGTCAATGATCTGCGGAAGATGGGTGAGGTCATCAATGGTGAGTGATACGCTGATTTCAGAGGTGGTGATCATGTCAATCGGAGTCTTGTATAGTT
>JBAXFM010000496.1:0-2742 GCA_037139855.1 Bacteroidota bacterium | reverse complement strand
GTATACCGGCTGTTAAGGGTTGCTCGCCCGATGCCGGAGGGTAGGTCGCTAAAGCATGTCGGCGACGGCAGGCTCAGATAAATGACAGAATTAAACAAAATCCTGCTTACAGAACTGTTGTTTCTTTTTTTTCCTAAACAATTGCCATGAAGATTGTCTCCATTGTTGGGGCTCGTCCCCAATTCATCAAAGCTGCAACCGTATCCAGAATCATCCGGGCAAACCCTGCCGTAAACGAAATATTGCTGCACACCGGGCAGCATTACGACGAAAACATGTCGGATGTCTTTTTTCGTGAACTCAACATTCCACTTCCCGATTACAATCTTGAAGTTGGTTCCGGCAGCCATGCAGAACAAACCGGCATGATGCTGAAAGGAATTGAGGAGGTTCTCATCAAAGAAAAACCGGACTGCACCCTTGTTTACGGAGATACCAACTCAACCCTGGCCGGGGCGCTTGCGGCCACGAAACTGCATATCCGGGTTGCCCATGTGGAGGCAGGCCTGCGCAGTTTCAACCGTTCCATGCCCGAAGAGATTAACCGCATTGTGACCGACCGCATTTCAGATATGCTCTTTGCCCCCACCCAAACCGCCATCGACAACCTTTCCCATGAGGGACTTGCTGATATTACTTTTTTTACGGGCGACGTGATGTACGACTCGGTATTATACTACAAAGCGTGGATTCTGCAAAATCCCGAAAAATATAAGACCGCCGGTGTTCCGGAACATTATTTACTGGCAACCATCCACCGGGCGGAAAACACCGACAACCCCGAAAATCTTAAAAACATTTTTCAGGCGTTTTCAAAACTTGACCATGAAATTGTACTGCCCATTCATCCCCGGACACGAAAAATCCTGCAATCCTCTGTGGTCTTGCCATCCAATGTTCATATTATCGACCCTGTCGGGTACCTCCAGATGATGAAACTGACCATGGATGCCATCAAAGTGCTTACTGATTCCGGCGGACTTCAGAAAGAAGCCTATTTTCTCCAAAAACAATGCATCACCCTGCGAACAGAAACCGAATGGGTGGAAACACTTCACGATCAATGGAATATCATCACCGGCCCCAACCCCGGAATGATTGAAAGCGCCGCAAGAACTGACCTGCCTTCAGCCCCGCAGCAATCAGCATTCGGCAACGGAAAATCTGCGGAAATCATCCTCGGAAAACTCCTTCTTTTTTAACCGGGAATTGTTAATAAATTCTATGGTTTTACGATGGTTTTCATACCTTCCGGTAACGGAAAAAACTGTACCTTTGTTTTGTAATGGATATATTATAAATTATTGATTATGACAGATATAGAAAAAGAAATTGCCAGCCAGAGTTATACGGCTGATAACATTCAGGTGTTAGAGGGGTTGGAGGCAGTGCGCAAACGTCCTGCCATGTACATTGGAGACATTAATGTTAAAGGCCTTCATCACCTGGTTTATGAAGTTGTTGACAATTCAATTGATGAGGCTTTAGCCGGATATTGCAACAGAATTGAGGTTACCATCCTTGAAGGTAACTCAGTCAGAGTTATTGACAACGGGCGTGGTATTCCGACCGATTATCATGAAAAAGAAAAACGTTCGGCCCTTGAAGTGGTCATGACCGTACTTCATGCCGGTGGCAAATTTGATAAAGATACCTATAAAGTATCCGGTGGTCTTCACGGCGTAGGCGTTTCGGTGGTGAATGCGCTTTCTTCATTGTTAAAAGTCGTGGTTAAACGCGGTGGCAAGATATACCAGCAGGAATATGCTTTCGGAAAACCGCTTTATCCTGTCAAAGAGATCGGCGAAACCGAACACAACGGAACCGAGGTAACCTTCAAGTCAGATAACTCTATTTTTATCGTAGAAAAATTCGATTATGAAATCCTTTGTTCGCGTTTACGCGAACTGGCTTACCTCAACAAGGGAATCACCCTTACCATCACCGATGAACGTGAAAGAGACGAGAAAGGAAATTTCATATCCGACGTATTTTTCTCCAAAGATGGCCTCAGCGATTTTATCGATTACCTGGATGCTAACCGTGAAAAACTGATCCCCGATCCTATTTGCATGGAAGGTGAAAAAAATAACATTCCGCTGGAAATTGCCATGCAATACAACACCTCCTTTACTGAAAATATTCATGCTTATGTGAATAATATCAATACCCATGAAGGGGGAACGCACCTCGCAGGTTTCCGACGGGCCCTCACCCGCACCCTGAAAAGTTATGCCGATAAAACCGGAATGCTTGCAAAGCTGAAATTCGACATCAATGGCGACGATTTCCGTGAAGGTCTCACCGCCATCATCTCGGTGAAGGTTCAGGAACCGCAGTTCGAAGGCCAGACCAAAACAAAACTCGGCAACAATGAAGTAATGGGTGTAGTGGATCAGCTGGCCAGCGAAATGCTTTCCAATTATCTTGAAGAACACCCGAAAGAGGCAAGAATCATTGTCAACAAGGTAATCCTTGCCGCAACAGCCCGTCATGCCGCCCGAAAAGCACGGGAACTGGTTCAACGTAAAAATGTTCTTACCGGATCAGGATTACCCGGAAAATTATCCGACTGTTCCGAAAGCGACCCGGCCCAATGCGAAATCTACCTGGTGGAGGGCGACTCCGCCGGTGGTACCGCCAAACAGGGCCGCGACAGACGGTTCCAGGCCATCCTCCCGCTACGGGGAAAAATCCTCAACGTGGAAAAAGCCATGGCTTATAAAATCTTCGACAGTGAGG
>JBAXFM010000495.1:0-2744 GCA_037139855.1 Bacteroidota bacterium | reverse complement strand
TATAGGTTGAATTGGTCGCACCGCTGACATTGACAGCATTCACTTTCCATTGGTAACTGGGGAGTGATCCACCGTGTGTAGCATTGGCTGTAAAGGTGACCGTTGTTCCCGCACAGACCGTTGCTTGCGGAGTCGTAACCGTAATGCTGACCGGCAGCGGTTGATCAACGGTCATGCATATCTGGTTGGAGGTGGCCGGGTTACCAGTAAGGCAGGAGGCATTGGAGGTCAAAACACAGGTGATGCAATCGCCATTGGCGGGCGTGTATGTAAATATCTGTCCGCCGGTTCCCGTATTGACACCATTGACTTTCCATTGCCAGGATGGCGAAGTACCGGTTGGGTTTCCGGATGCCGAAAAGGTCACAGGTGTGCCGGCACAAACAGTGGTGTTGCTGCAGGTGATTCCTGTACTCAATACAGCCGGGGATCCGGCAAAAAGCTGGACCGTATCGTTGCTGGTGCATCCATTCGGGCCGGTCACATTCACCCGGTACAGGCCTGCGGTACCCGTCGTGTAGGTTTGCCCGCCGCCAATGTTCATGATCATGTTGGTAAGGTCATCCCATTGGTAGGTACAGCCCGTGCATGCTCCTGCATCAAAAGTTGCTGTTTGCGGCGCGCAGACGGTCTGGTCGGGGCCCAGAACCGGGTGTGGTGCTGGCTGGATAGTGATGGTCAACCGGGTGGTATCGGTGCGATTGTCGTTATGCCTGACATACAACTCAACTGTATAAACACCTGGATTTGAATAAAGATGAGAAGAAGCCGCCTGTGTCGAAACATTGGCGACTCCCGAGGCAGGATCACCGAAATTCCAGTGAACGCTATCCGCAGGAGGCCATGTTAAAGGGTTGAACCAGACGGGATTCCACTGGCATTGACCCAAATGTTGGATATAAATGTAATACCGTTGAAGAAACTGGGGTAACCCCTGGTCACAAACGTTACCCAGTAATGACACTGCATTTCGTTGAAAATTACAACCCGTCCCGGCAACCGAGGGATTATTGATCACGCATAACGAATCGGTACCATTTTCTGTCCCGTAAATCTTGCCATCCGGCGCCATTTGTAATTGACATCCCCTGTTTTGGGACCCAACAATGATTTCACTATTCTTAAACTGTGTTGAATCATTAAAAGACGCATCATACTGGTAGATATTAGAGGCTTGGTATGGCCAGTCGGCGTTTGAACAATACAGGTACCTTGAATCCCTTGAAAATTCCATATAGTGCCAACCGGTAGTAAATGGTTCCGAGTCAACGAGAATAAGGAACAGGGGAGTGATTTGTCCGGTTGCGGCATTAAAATGGCAATACTCCAGGGTATCCTGAAAAGGATAAACCAGGATATTTCCATCTGGCGATATTCGCATGGTTCCCGGGTTACTATATGGAAACACTGCAGGGGCAAGTAAACTCTGACTGATTACCGGCGGGGTTGTGATTCCGGCTGCTGTTACGAGGAATGCCGCATAATTGCTGGCATTTTTAATATTATGAACTATTACCCAGGCATCTCGGTTATTCTGGTGTCTGGCAGTTATCATCAGGGAAGGAAAATCATTCACGGTCTGAAGCAGGATCTCTTTTTGCCCCGGTTCGATATCGCCCAAGCCTCCATCCAGGCGCATATTAATCACGGAATAGTGTAAACCGCCATTGGAAATGGGATCCAGAAAGTCAGATTTTATGGTAAAAAGATAGTAGGAACTGTCATCTTCTATTTTCTGAACCACATTGACAGTTTGATCCCACACGCCAAGACCGACCTGCAGGCCACTTCCATTTGGCATTACCTGGTGATTCCGGTTCCATACATTCTGACCATCGGAATAAAATAACAGGTTGCCCAGCGAATCAGAAACAGAAACACTGGCTCTCCATACCGACATCTGGCTGTTAATCAAAGCCATTGGTGATCCGGAGTTGAAATCGACCCCGGCTTTGTTGCCAAAATACCATTTATTGAATTCCCCCTGGGAAAATCCAAGGAATGGCATAAAAAAAATCAAACCGGTGATGATTATAAATCTCAATTGTTTTCAGGTTGTCATCCAGGGATTTTACATGCAATCAAAATCATGTATCTGCACATGTGATGATACATGGCAACAAATTTACGGGTTAATAGTTTCTCCTAAAAGCACTAATTTTAATATCAATTTTTGTATCAGTTGTGTAGCAGGAATAATGCAATATTACGGATTAAATGACTTTATTTATTGAACGAAATATTAACAAAAGAATCCTTGAACCCCTTGTAAGACTATAATGATGTTGAAAATCAGGCATAAAAAAAGGAGGCCGTTAAGCCTCCCTGGGTGATCAGCCTGGGGCTTGGACTGTTTTACTGTTTCGCCTATATACGTAGGGTTTCCAAGGTGTCATTTATAGTGCTGTATCAGATTTGTGTATTTCTTAATTTCCAAAAAACCTTAAATATTTGTCAAGACTGATGCATCGTAACCAGGCAAAAAAAAAGGAGGCCGTTTAGCCTCCTTGGTGATCCGCCTGGGGCTTAAACGATTTTTTGCTTTGCCTATGCATCTAGGGTTTCCATGGCATCAATTTTTCATTGTATCAGGTTTGTACTTTGTTGAGAGATAGGACCCAATTGGGATTCGAACCCATGATCCCACATTATCCGAACCCATCCCTTTTCTTTACGATTGTTGATTATTCGATTTTATGAGTTGTTCCTGCAATTCAATGATCTTTTTTAAATCCTTCACTTTG
>JBAXFM010000494.1:0-2753 GCA_037139855.1 Bacteroidota bacterium | reverse complement strand
AGGTAAACCAGGTCATGTGAAAATTTAAATTCAATCTCCAGGAAAATCAGGTATGCTTTCAGGTATTTTTCAACGGCCTGCTGGCAGTGAAAAGTGATGGTGTCTTTATATTCAGGGATATGAAGATAGGTCAGCACAGCTGTTCCCAGATCATGGTCAGCTTTGTTGATCCATAGAATCACATCTGTATTATAGTTTTTCATACAGGGTTTTCCCGTTTGATAATGCCTGGTAAACGAAACTATATTTTTTGTTCAGCGATTCTTTGATTTCCTGATTTGTGTAGATAAGTATATCCATGGGAACCATCGCCCCGGATAAAATTTTTCTTACCTCAATCCCACGCTCCGGGCGTGTTTTTTCAGTATCCTTGATGATGAGAAGATCAACGTCGCTGTTTTCATCAGGAACACCATAGGCATAAGAACCAAAAAGGATTATTTTATCAGGATTGTAAATAGTTGCAATCCTGCCCACCAGTTCATCTATTTTGCTCTTTGGGATTGTCATTATCCTGAAATTTCATGCAAGATACAAAAACTTTCGACCTAATCCTTCAAGCATCTCACCGAAAACGCATTTCCCCTTGCCGCCTCATACCTTGACACGCTCAGATTATACTCATTCAACCCCCTTGCCACTGCCCGTGCAGCGCCGGAGGCGGTCGAAGTCCAATACATGGTTCCTGCTGTATTCCCGCTGGTAAAAGCCCAGGTGTTGTTGAGGTAGAGAAATCCCTGCTGGTGCGATTGAAATCCATTGACCAGTAAAGAATCTTTCATCGGTCCGCCGGCCTGGCCTGGACCGTTGCAAAACAGCACCAGCTGATCCCATTCGGAGGAGGTGGGGACATGCCAGCCAGGAGGACAGAGGCCCTGGGAAGCGGGGGTGGGGTCGTAGCGCATGAGTTCGTCCCACTGATAGAATGTCGAATATCGAATATTGAATATTGAATAACGAAGGAATTTTTCTGCTACGCAGTTGTCGGTTTGCGGCACCAAATCCGAAATCCCAAATCCGAAATCCAAATTCTCTTTCATCCAGCATTGCAGGCCGATCAGCACAGTAGCGTAAACCCTGTTATCCCGGATGTCGGTGAGGTTATTTCCGCAAATAAAGGCAGGGGCTGGCTGAACCAGGATGGTCCTTGTTTTACTTGTACCGCAGGTATAAACGTTGGTGTAGCTATAACTGATCGTTTTCAGTCCGGTTCCCACTTCTGATGGATTAAAAAATCCGGTTGTTGTATTTACCCCGGGCCCGCTGTACTGACCTCCCGGGGGCAATCCTCCTTTTAATTTTATGGGTTTTGCATTTACAGTTGTAATTGTATCAAAACAAGCGGTGAAGGAGACGGCTGGCCCCACCCGTTCAATCATGACGATCGGTGCAGATGTGACCGGATTGCCTGTAACGCAGTTCAGGTTGGAAGTCATCACACACGAAACCACATCACCCGGCAAAGAGTTGTAAGTAAACCCTGCATTGATTGCATTGTTTACATTGATTGCATTCACCTTCCATTGATAAGCCGACATCGACCCGCCATTGACAGGGGTTGCCGTGAAGGTAACCAATGTTCCCAGGCAGAATGGGTTAGTCGGTGTTGAAATGGAAACCCCTGCCGGCAGATTGGTGTTGACCGACATCGTGATCGCATTCGAGAGGGCGGGATTACCTGAAACACAGCTTTCGGAAGAAGTCATTTCACATGTCACAACATCGCCAGCCACCGCATTGTAGGCATAGCTTGCATTGTTTGCATTGATCATATTGATCGCATTGACCTTCCACTGATAACCCGGCACTAGTCCTCCATGACCGGGAACTGCTATGAAGGTTACCTGGCTTCCGGCACAGAAAGGATTTGACGAAGCGGTGATGGATACCGTCACTTCAAGGTTCTGGTTAACCGTCATGGTTACCGGGGGACTTAGTGCCGGATTACCTGTAACACAGTTATCAGAAGATGTTAATTGGCAGGTTACAATATCACCGTTTAACGGCACATAGGTAAAGGTTGAATTGGTTGCACCGCTAACATTGAGGGTATTGACCTTCCATTGGTACATGGGCAGCGTTCCGCCATGGGTCGGATTGGCGGTGAAGGTGACCGATGCACCGGCACAGACCGCGGTAAGCGGAGTAGTAACAGTTACACTGACCGGTAGCATTGGATCGACGATCATGCAGATGGAGTTGGACAAGGCCGGGTTACCGATGGAACAGACGATATCGGAAGTTAACTGGCAAGTAACGCAGTCTCCGTTGACCGGCGTGTAAGTGTACACTGCACTGTTTGCATTGATTACATTGATTGCATTGATTTTCCATTGGTACACCGGACTGTTGCCGGGGTTGGTTGGAGTTGCGGTAAATGTTACCTGGGTTCCGGCACAAATATTATTGCCGGTGGCTGCGATTGAAACACCCACCGGATTACCCACGTTGACAGTCACTAAATAATCCACAGGGATACCCGCACAATCCCCGATCTTCGGCATAATATGATAGGTGACAACCCCGACTGCTGCACCGGTGTTTATGAGCGTCTGGTTGATCACCAACCCCGAATCGGGGGTAAAGCCGGTCACAGTGCCCGAAGTAAGCGAGGCGGTCCAGTAAAAATTCGCCCCCGGCAGATCTGAAGTGAGCGCAATCTGCGTCGATTCTCCCGAACAGATCGTTTTGGCAGCAGGATTATTCGTTAATACAGGAACGGGCGTCGTGCTTAGCTGAACGGTATCCAATCC
>JBAXFM010000493.1:0-2774 GCA_037139855.1 Bacteroidota bacterium | reverse complement strand
CTCAGTAAAAATAAGTGTTGGAGACTTGTCGAAATCATTGAAAAGGTTAAATAGCCATGGTACAACAAGAGTCAAGATTATCAGTCGCAGATAACAGCGGAGCCAAGGAAGTCCTTTGTATTAAGGTCCTGGGCGGAACGCGCAAACGGTATGCCAGAGTTGGCGACCGGATCATCGTAACGGTTAAGCATGCGCTTCCTTCCGGGAACATCAAGAAGGGAACAGTATCTAAAGCCGTTGTCGTGAGAACTAAAAAAGAGACACGTCGCGCCGATGGTTCATATATCCGCTTTGATGACAACGCCGTGGTGTTGCTCAACAATGCCGGTGAAATGATCGGAACCCGTATCTTCGGTCCGGTGGCCAGAGAGTTACGCGAAAAACAATTCATGAAAATCGTTTCTTTAGCACCAGAAGTGCTTTAAGCATATACAAATAATATCATGCAGAAGAAGTTAAACATACGAAAAGGCGACACAGTGATGGTTATTGCAGGTGATTCGAGAGGTCAGCAGGGAAAAGTGCTGCGTATCGATACCGAAAAATACAAAGCCATCGTGGAAGGGGTTAACATGGTATCGAAGCATACCAAACCCAACGCCAAAAGTCCACAGGGCGGAATTGTAAAAATGGAAGCCCCCGTGCATCTTTCCAACCTGAAGATCGTTGACAAATCGGGAAAACCGACACGTATCGGCAGAAAACTGGATCCTAAGACGGAAAAATTGGTTCGCTATTCAAAAAAATCAGGGGAGGTTATAAAATAATGGATTATTCACCAAGATTAAAAGACAAGTACCTGAAGGAGGTTGTTCCTGCGCTGACTAAGCAGTTCAACTATAAAAGCCCCATGCAGGTTCCACGGATCAACAAGATTTGTCTCAACCAGGGATTAGGCATTGCCAATACCGACAAGAAATTCATCGACAACGGCATCAATGAAATGACGATGATTACTGGTCAGAAAGCTGTGTCGACCAAATCCAAGAAGGATATTTCGAATTTTAAACTGAGAAAAGGCAATCCCATCGGTGTTCGCGTAACTTTACGCGGAGAGCGGATGTATGATTTCCTCGATCGTTTGATTTCCGTTGCGCTCCCTCGTGTTCGCGATTTCAGGGGAATCAGTGACAAAGGTTTTGACGGACGTGGCAACTATACCTTAGGTGTGACCGAGCAGATTATTTTCCCGGAAATAGACATCGACAAGGTAACCCGGATCAACGGGGTTGATATTACGTTTGTCACCTCAGCACGCAATGACCGGGAGGCACATGCATTGTTAAAAGAATTTGGAATTCCTTTTAAAACAAAGTAAATATATGGCAAAAGAATCCATCAAAGCCAGAGAACGCAAACGTGAACGAATGGTTGAACAGTTTGCTGAAAAGCGTAAGGCTCTTAAAGAAGCCGGCGATTATATCGCACTTCAGAAACTCCCAAAGAATGCTTCGCCTATTCGTTTGCATAACAGGTGCAAACTCACTGGCAGACCAAAAGGATACATGCGTTTGTTTGGTGTTTCGCGTATCAATTTCAGGGAAATGGCCAACAAAGGTTTAATCCCCGGAGTAAGAAAAGCCAGCTGGTAAAAAAACGTAGAGCCGCACTGCGTGCGGCTGAACAGAGGAAAAATATAATAAACAAATAAAAACAAAATAAATGGTTACGGATCCCATTGCAGATTATTTGACACGAATAAGGAATGCCGTTTTGGCCAACCACCGGGTTGTCGAAATTCCCAAGTCAAAGATCAAGGAAGAAATCACCCGCATTCTCTTTGAAAAAGGTTATATTCTTAATTATAAATTTGAGAATGAACCTCGCCCGGGAATCATCAAAATTGCGTTGAAATATCATCCGGTTACCAAACTGTCAGCAATAAACAGTCTGGTGCGGATATCCAAACCCGGATTGCGGAAGTATGTTGACAACGAACATCTTCCCCGTGTTTTAAACGGATTGGGTATCGCTATCCTTTCAACTTCCCACGGTGTTATGACCGACAAGGAAGCCCGCACACAGAATGTTGGCGGTGAGGTATTATGTCACATCAGTTAATTAGGAGAATATAATCATGTCAAGAATAGGAAAACTACCGATTGCATTACCCGCTGGCGTGCAGATTTCTGTCTCCGAGTCCAATCTGGTTACTGTAAAAGGAGCATTGGGACAACTTCAGCAACAAGTTGATCCGAAAATTACTTTAAAAATTGAAGCTGGTACGGTAACCATTGAACGTCATACTGAAGAACGTGATGACAGGTCGAAACATGGTTTGTACCGTTCGTTGATTTTTAACATGGTCAAAGGTGTTTCCGAAGGTTTTACTACGGTTCAGGAATTGGTTGGTGTAGGATACAAAGCTACAGGTAATGGTCAACTCCTGGAACTTGCATTGGGATTTTCACACAATATCCTGCTGGAACTTCCTGAAGCAATCAAAGTTGAAACCACTGCTATAAAAGGGAAGAACAATTCAATCATTTTAAAGTCAGTTGATAAACAACTTCTTGGCCAGGTGGCTGCTAAAATACGTTCTTTCCGTCGTCCGGAGCCGTATAAAGGCAAAGGTATCCGCTTCCAGGGTGAAGAAATCAAGAAGAAGGCTGGTAAATCTGCTGCCGGACAATAAACCGACTCAGGAAGACCAACTGGTAAACTTCGCCTTTAAAGGCGGGGATATCACAAGGCATATCATAATACTTTTAAACAGAACACAATGGCTATCAAGAGTAGAAAAGAATTTCGCAGGTTCAGGATCAAAAAAAGGA
>JBAXFM010000492.1:0-2786 GCA_037139855.1 Bacteroidota bacterium | reverse complement strand
TAAATATCACAGTTAAGATACTTTTTAACCTGGTCGAATTTACACACCGTGTAACAAAGTGTATTGTTATCGGCTGTTAACGTGGCTCCTCCTTCATTGTCATTGATATTAAAAGGTTCCGGCATCTCCTCCCCTGCATCGAATTTATCATCGGCCTTTCGAACACTGAATATAAACTTCTCCCTGGATTTTACTTCCTGAATCAGGCTGTTTTTGCTGGGGTCAATTTTAATTTCCCTGGTAAACAGAGCCATTTGGTTATCTGGAGAGAGAATTGGCAGATATTCATTTGCCGGGGTCGAAATACCTTCTACAACTTTTGGTTCAAACGGCACCGGTTTTTTGACCATTTCAAGATAAAAACTGGAATATTTCAGCAATTCCGCCGCCCGGTTGTAATCCTCATCCTTTTTGATCTTATCAACATCTTTCAGAAATTCATTCAGGTTTTTTACCGCAAGCTCAAAATTTTCCTGTCCATAATAAATCTCACCAAGATAATAGTATGCATAAACATCATAACCAGGACAAAGGTCAATAACCTTCATTAAATTTTTCTCTGATTCCCGGAAGTTGTAGTCGGGCTTTTTAAAATTGATCATGCCCAGTACAAATAACGCATCTACACAGTCAGGGTAATCTTTTAACACATTTCTCATTTGCTGACCCGCGAGGTTATAACTGCCCTTCCTGAGATAATCGATACCGGTCTGGTAGATTTTTTCAGTTTTCTTATCCAGCTTGATCTTACAGGAATCTATCGAAGTACCAAGAAAAGCAATTTTTAATTCGGATGAAAAACCGCAGGGTTTTGACGCATTAGCAAAATGAGAAAAAATGAGTAAAAAAAACAAAAGTTGCCAAAGTTTCAGGCAAAGCTGGAAGGACTTCATATGCATAATTTCTTCAAAGATATGAGGAAATGTTTTAATTTTACAAAACTTTGTCAGTATGTTGGTTTTTAAAATGACAAATGACGAGTGACGAATGACGAGTGACAAATAGCCAAATTTATAATGTAAATTTACCATGAATATTGTTAAATCCATTGTTTTTTGCTGTTTTTTAACAGCAGCAACCATTCTGCAAGGGCAAACGGTTATTCCGAACGCAAGTTTCGAAAACTGGACCACCTTTGGCAATTATACCGACCCTACCGGCTGGGACACGCCAAACCAGGAACTGATGTCGATTCCGTTTTTTGGAATTTCGGTTGTAACGAAAAGCACTGACCATCATGGAACCGGAAGTTTTTCTGCAAAACTTGAAACAAAACATCTTACACTTCCTCCGCTGGATGTTCCTGGATTTATGACCTGTGGAAAGCTTGTCATCGATATCAATGCAGGATCTTTTATTTTATCAGGCGGAGTTCCGGTAGTTGACGTGCCCACCCATTTGAAGGGTTATTATAAGTACTTCCCAAAAGGTGGCGACAGTTGCGTGATCGGGATCGGATTGACCAAAACCACCGCAGGCGTTCAGGACACGGTTGGACTTGGGGCTTTTTCGACCAAAGATACCATATCCGATTGGGCTCCTTTTTCAGCCTGGATCGATTATATCAGTGCAACAGCGCCTGATTCGATGAATATCGTTGCATTGTCGACCGCCCAGGAGGTAATGACCGTTGGAACGATTTTATATGTTGATGATTTGTACCTCGATTATACGGTTGGTTTTGATAAAAAAGATCCGGCAGCAGGTGTCAGGATTTACAATGACCGAGAAACCAGGAGACTCATGGTGTTCTTTGACTTCCCCATGGAACAAAGCACCTCGCTGAAACTGATAAACATGCGTGGTGAAACTGTACACGCCATCCTTCCTGAATCCATTAAAAAAGGCCGGCAAATCATTCCCTATGAAAATCTGACCCGGGGCATTTACCTCCTTCAGATTTTGCATGGTGGGATGGTGATGACGAAGAAGTTTTTTTTGAATTAGAAAACTGTGAAAAATAATACAATCGTACGCGTTGGTATCGTCCAGATGACTTGCGGAGCTGACAAGCAGGAAAATATTGACAAATCCGTTGCAAAGATCAGGGAGGCTGCAGGACAAGGGGCGCAGATTATTTGTCTGCAGGAACTGTTTGCATCACCATATTTCTGTTGGGAGGAGAACTATAACTATTTTACACTGGCAGAAACAATTCCGGGACCTGTAACAACCCTTTTCGAAGAATTGGCCAGGGAACTTGAGGTAGTGATCGTGGCCTCCCTCTTTGAAAAACGAGCTGAGGGTCTTTACCACAATACCGTGGCAGTGATCGATGCCGACGGGAAATACCTGGGAAAATATCGCAAACATCACATTCCTGACGATCCCGGTTATTACGAAAAATTTTATTTTGCTCCGGGAGACAATGGATATAAAGTTTTTAAAACAAAGTATGCCACCATCGGCACACTCATTTGCTGGGACCAATGGTATCCTGAAGCTGCCCGTATTACCAGCCTCATGGGCGCACAGATCATCTTTTATCCCACGGCCATCGGATGGGCCATTTCACAGGATGAGGTTCTGAATCAGCAGCAATACCAGGCATGGCAAACGATCCAGCGAAGCCATGCCATCGCCAATGGTATTTATGTTGTTTCTGTCAACAGAACCGGGATGGAAGGCAACATGAATTTCTGGGGAGGATCTTTTGTTTCAGATCCGTTCGGTGTTTGCCTTTATCAGGCATCACACGACCAGGAAGAAATTCACATCCAGGAGCTTAACCTGGATAAAACAGGGGAAACACGGATTCACTGGCCATTTCTTCGCGATCGCAGGAT
>JBAXFM010000491.1:0-2786 GCA_037139855.1 Bacteroidota bacterium | reverse complement strand
AGATTATGTTGATGAAGTTAACATCGTAGAATTGTAAGGTATGAAAGAAGTCATTAACCTGCCTGTTAAGAATATTGAGGAGGAGGAATACCATATTAACATGGGGCCTCAGCATCCCTCCACCCATGGTGTGCTTCGGTTGGTTGTTTCACTCCAGGGAGAGATCGTTAAAAGTCTGAAACCTCACTGCGGTTACATTCACCGGGGCATCGAAAAAATGTGTGAAAAGGATACCTATCCCCAAATTATCCACCTCACCGACCGGATGGACTACCTTTCGGCTCACATTAACAACCATGCAGTTTGTCTGCTTGTTGAAAAGGCGCTTGAAGTTGAGGTTCCCGAACGCGTAAAGTACATCCGCACCATCATCGATGAACTCAACCGCATTGCCTCTCATCAACTTTGGTGGTGTAGCTTCGGTATGGACATGGGGGGGCTCACCTGTTACTTTTATGGCCTTCGCGACCGGGAAAAAATTCTCGATATTTTCGAGGAGTCATTTGGGTCGCGGCTGCTGCACAGCTACTATACTCCCGGCGGACTGATGATGGACATCCACCCTGATTTTCAGAAGAATGTGAAAGCATTCATTAAATATTTCCGTAAGAAGATCAAGGATTATGATGATTTGCTCACCGGGAACATGATCATGCAATTGCGTACCAAAGGCGTTGGTATCCTGTCCAAAGAAGATGCCATTAGTTATGGTGTTACAGGCCCTTCAGGCCGTGCATCCGGTTTTTCCTGCGATGTTCGCAAACATCACCCGTATGGCGTTTACGATAAAGTTGATTTCAAGGAGATCCTTGGAACCAAAGGCGATACTTTTGAACGCTACATGATGAGAATGAATGAAATGCACGAATCGATGCGGATCATCGAACAACTCATCGACAACATTCCCGCAGGCGATTATACCGCCAAGATGAAAGCGGTGATCAAGTTGCCTGTCGGGGAGTACTACCAGCGTGTGGAGGCATCCCGTGGCGAGTTGGGCGTTTATTGTGTCAGTGATGGCAACAAAACGCCCTACCGTATGAAATTCCGTTCACCAAACTTCTCCAACCTCAGCGCACTTGATCATATGAGCCGCGGAGTGAAGATTGCCGACCTGGTCGCCATTGGAGGTTCCCTTGATTATGTTATTCCGGATATTGACAGATAATAATAAGTATCTATGAATTTTAGCATCTACGACTTTACGTCATTCAACCAATGGATCGATAAGTTTCTGTACGACAATCTGCCTGCTTTTTGGGCTGTTGCCGTAGAAATGGTCATCATTGGAGTAGCCATCCTGCTCTTTTATGCGCTGGTTGGGCTGTTCCTGGTTTATGCAGAGCGCAAGGTTTGTGCTTTTATGCAGAATCGTGTCGGCCCGAACCGGGTTGGCCCTTACGGGTTTTTTCAGACCATCGCCGACTTCATCAAACTGATGCTGAAGGAGTTGGTCTATATTAAAAATGCCGACCAACTGCTGTTTAACCTGGCCCCTTTTATTGTGATCATCGCCTCGTTTATGGCCATCGCCGCAATTCCTTTTGCCAAAGGGCTGCATGCCATCGATTTTGACATCGGCGTTCTGTATGTCATCGCGGTATCATCGCTGGGAGTCGTAGGTATTTTGCTGGCAGGCTGGTCGAGCAACAACAAGTATTCCCTCATCGGCGCCATGCGTTCGGGAGCACAGATCGTGAGTTATGAACTCTCGGTGGGATTGTCGCTGGTTACCATCATTATCCTGGCCGGCACCATGCAATTTTCAGAGATTGTGGAAGGACAAAGAGACGGCTGGTTCCTGTTCAAGGGTCATATCCCGGCCTTCATCGCTTTCGTCGTATTCCTGATCTCCAGTACCGCTGAAACCAACCGTGGTCCTTTTGACCTTGCAGAAGCCGAATCGGAACTTACAGCCGGTTTCCACACCGAATATTCCGGGATCAAATTTGCTTTTTTCTTCCTGGCCGAATACATGAACATGTTTATTGTGGCTTCCATCGCCGCTACTGTTTTCCTTGGAGGATGGATGCCGTTCCATGTTGGACCCTGGACCGGTTTTAACCATGTCATGGATTTTATTCCACCGTTTGTGTGGTACATCGGTAAAACCTTTTTTGTAATCTGGATCATGATGTGGTTCAAATGGACTTTCCCGCGTTTGAGGATCGACCAGTTGCTGACCCTGGAATGGAAATATCTTTTACCCATCAACCTGGTCAATATTCTTATCATGGCATTTATCGTATTAATGGGTTGGCATTTTTAGAAAACTATGAACAGCATTCTCGAATACTTTGCAGATATCTTTCACACGGTTAAATCACTCCTCACGGGGATGAAAGTAACCGGAAGATACTTCTTCAGCCCCGGGGAGATCGTAACCCAGCAGTACCCGGAAAACCGGAAGACACTGAAAATGTACGACCGCTTCAAGGGTGAAGTAATCATGCCCCACAATGCAGGCAATGAGCATCGCTGCACCGGCTGCGGCATATGTGAAACAGCTTGCCCGAACGGATCTATCGAAGTTCTCCAGGCGAAGATCGATATGCCCGACGGCAAAAAGAAACGCATCATCGACAAACATATTTACCACCTTGGAATGTGTACCTTTTGCGGGTTGTGCATCAAAGCATGCCCGTCGGATGCACTGAAATGGGGGCAGGAGTTCGAACATGCGGTTTTTGACCGGTCGAAACTGACCAAGACTTTGAATCAACCCGGATCATCCATCATAAAAGATATTGTAGAATGACACCAAATCAATTGATGTTTGCGATCTT
>JBAXFM010000490.1:0-2793 GCA_037139855.1 Bacteroidota bacterium | reverse complement strand
TTGTGAAGCTGGCAATGTTGTTCATCTTTCGTACTTTAAAGAATAATTGAAAAAAAGACAGTGCAATCTATTTCAAAAGGACACCTGACGGGTATTTTATCAGGAAGAAATCGTTTTGCGACTATTTTGGTATAAAAACCAATAAATTATAGATCACCTGAAATTGCAACGACATACCTTAGATTGATTCTAAATTTCAGGTTTTTCGAAAAATAAATCCATTTTTGTTTATAATTTTTGAAAAAAGTGGATATATGGTAAAGTGAAAATTATCCCCTACCAAGGGATCAATCCACATTCATAATCAAATATTCAATCCAGTGTTGAGACTTGAGTTTTAACCTGAGTTGAAACCGCTATGGCTGAAATCCACAGTGTAGTATCATTATTCACTAATTCCATAAATTACTAACCCTTAAATTTATCAAAAATGAAAACTGAACAATTTGCCCAGTGGTTAAAAGAAACCAAAAAGTACAAAAAGAATGTTATCCAATCCAGGGTAAGCAACTGCCATCGGGTTGAAAAGTATTATGCGGATTTAGACGCTCACTACAGAAAGGATGGAGGTAGACATCTGTCTACTTCATTTTCCTATTCCACAAGGGATGAAAGAGAAAAAAGGCTGACGCTGCATGTTGTTCCCATAAATGGCAATTTAAGAACTGGCACTGCCACCTTAAAACAAGCTATAAAATTGTATATACAATTCAAGCGTCAAGCGTCAATATCATAATGACATATAAAACATGAAACTAATATTCTACCGTGGCAACAGGTCACAGTACCAAAACCCATTGTCAAAGGGGCTATCTGCATTATTGGTGGTACCAGAATCAACCGATGATTGGTCATCTGGTTCAGATACGGAATATTTCTGATAAACGATTTCGCCTTTTTCAAAAGGAATGGGTTTAGAAAAGAAAGGAGCATCATACACAAAGCTATGGTACTCGCCATTTTCCCCACAGGCATCAACACCATCAGGAAGGTCATTCAAAAAATCATCATCAATTATTCTTCCAACAAAGCTCTTATCCAGGTATTTATCATTAACACAGGTTGTAATTGCCTTAAACCCTGAATCAATAAATTCCCGTATAAGTTTCCTGGTTGGAATGTTCCATAGTGGAAAAACACCTTTTAAATGAACTGCTGCCAGTTTTTCTTCCCGGTATTTCCGTAAATCTTCCAGGAAGATATCACCGAAAATCGATGCAGTCACTCCTTTATTTTTCAAATCCGTTAAAACTGCTGCCATGGCATTATCGTAGACTTCCATGGTGGGCATTTCGGGAATTTGGATTTTCAACAAGGGCAAGCCTATATGTTCTGCCTGAATATCCAGCAATTCAACCCGTACTCCATGCATTGAAATTCGTTGATACGGCTGACTTATAGTGGTCAATAAACATATTACCTCGTACTGCTGTTCCAGCAAGATTTTGCGTAAACAGAATGCCGAGTCTTTGCCACCACTCCAATTAAATATGACTTTTTCTTTTAAATTCATGGGGGTATTATCTTGCTGATTATCAACTTTATTTGATCACTCACCGTTCGCCAAAAACTCATTTCTACACCACTTCCAATATTTTTTTAAGAATTATGGCATGATCAAATGCAAGTTCAGGTAGCTTATTAACCGGGAACCATTTTGCATCTTTAGCATCATCCCCTGCTTTTATGGGCACTTGCGAATCATTGATGAAACCGTAATACACAACGGAAACCGTTCTTTCTCTTGGGTCTCGATCCAATGCATCAAAAACATCAAACCTTTTTAGTGTCACATTGGATATGTTGGTCTCTTCTTTTAATTCCCTGTAGACCGCATTATCAATAACTTCATCAATATTGACATATCCACCAGGAAATGCCCAGCAATCTTTAAACGGCTCCTTCGCTCTGCAAATTAACAAAACGTTTAATCCCGCATCGGATTTAAAAAAGATGACTGCATCGACGGTCAATGCAAAGTGCGGATAATCATAGGTATAGCTCATTTCTTTATTGTTCCGTTATCATTGTTGACATCGCCCTGATGGGATGTACCTCATAAGAATGAAGTCCGTTTGCAGGGTCATTTGATATAAGATCGTTCAGCCTCTCTTCATCTTCTACCTGAACAATACCAACGCCATAGCCACCCTTCGGATCACCAACTAATCCGATTACAACAGCCGTCCCTGCCTGAATGTGCGGTTTCCAATATTCAACATGCTTTACCATGATTGCTCCTTCCTCTTCGGTCATATCCAATGTGAAGGATGGTCTGGGAGGGTTTAGTTTCAGGAAAAAAGTTTTCTTTGCCATTTGTCAGATATCTTTTATCTTCTATTCATCGATTTTATGGGCTGAAGAATACTTATCCGGTTGCCCTCTGTGTCAATAAATATTTTTCGATTTATTTCATATTTATATTTATTTGGTCACTCCATCAACTATTTTAGAATACTCGGTATCAATTGGCTCCCATAGCTCAATCTTATTGCCTTCAATATCGAGTATATGAACGAATTTCCCATATTCATAAGATTCAATTGTATCCAGGATTGTTACACTATCTGCCTTTAACAGTTCGACAAGTGCCTGAAGATTCTCCACCCTGTAATTGATCATGAAATCTTTGGTGGATGGTTCAAAGTATTTGGTTGTTTCTTTGAATGGACTCCACTGTGTGTATCCCTTCTTTGTGCTGTCTGCTCCTGTCCTCCATTCAAACGTTGTTCCATATCCGTTTATCTTTCCAGTTCCACCATTTCAATAATTCAGGATCATACGCCATGGGAT
>JBAXFM010000489.1:0-2809 GCA_037139855.1 Bacteroidota bacterium | reverse complement strand
CTGATAACTTCCCGGAACGTTCAGCAACGGGTAGATGATCGGGGCATAATAAGGCGTGATCAACTGTTGTACGGCAGCAGAATAAACCGGTTTGATGGAATCGATGGGATTGCCATCTTTGTCCTTGACAATGGTCTTGATTCTGAACTCCATCGGCAATGCTTCAGGAACACTCGGATCAAACAACAGCGGCAGTAATTTGCTGTTCAGGTCGCCGGTGAGTACTGCAAAGGTCAACAGACTGTTTACAGCGCCCAAACCAGTGGCATGGGAAAAATTATTACCCTGCTTGTCCATCTGAACAGTGTAGGTTACCACAACCGTGGCGCCAAAATCGACCGCGGCCCATTTATAATACAACGCCTGACTTTTATTGGCTGAATCGAGCACCATCGCGGCACCGCCCGGAATTGTAAGTACAGGCGCTCCCGGGGAAGATTTCAGAACGGCTTTGGTTTCGTCCTTCTTACATGATAGTAAGCTGAACAAACCAATGGCCAGTATTAATATTGATAGTTTTTTCATGATTAATTGGTTTTACAGATTAATATCCAGGATTTTGTTTAAGATTCGGGTTGGCCGAAACATCAGATGCCGGTATCGGGAAGATGTTATAATTTGAACTGACAGGAATGCCGTTCTTATCATTTCCTTTCCAGGGCCATACATAGGTTCCGTTGCTGAACTGACCAAAACGGATCAGGTCGGTTCTGCGGTAGCCTTCCCAGTATAATTCACGGGCTCTTTCATCGAGAATGAAGTCGAGGGTTAGGTCGGCAGCGGTAATATTTCCTGAGTTATCGGTGTAAGCCCGTCTTCTCAGTTCATTGACCAGGTTCAGCGCTGTACCAAGATCTCCGCCGCCACCGCCTCTGAGAACGGCTTCAGCATACATCAGGTAAACATCACCCAACCGGAACAAAGGGAAATCAGTGTCGGTATAGGACAAATCACTGCCAGGAGTGCCATCACTTTTAACATTGGTAAATTTAGGCACGGCATAACCATCGGTAAACACAGCAATGTCATTGATTTCGAGTGACTGACCGGATGTATAGAAAATCGGACGGTGGTCAATACTCGGAGGAGTATTCATGACAATAGTGTAAGTATAAGCCGGTGAACCAAGTTTCATGGTGACTTTATAATTGCCTGATTGTGGAATAGTAATATTGGCACCGCCGGGCTCAAGGGTACCATCGGCATTGTCATCACCGAGGTTAATGTCCCATCCGCTGTTTGCCCGGAATTTAATTTCCTTGCCTGAAGCTGCTCCAACAAGATCAATATCCAAAGTCCAAACATCGTTGGTTGCATCATAAGCCATTGGCTGGTCAGAATCCCATCCTCCTGCAGTAGCAGAGCCAATAATGCCCCAGGTTGTTTTCACCAGCGAATAGGTGAGGGCTGTAGTATCAGCATTGATTTTATAGTAGCCGGCATCGGTAACTGAAAGATTGTCTCCGCCATGCACCAAAACGCCAGCTGATCCTCCCCAATTAATATCCCAATTTGGTTTGGCAGTGAATTTGAATGAAGCACCGGCAGGTAAATTAATATATCCTTCATACTTACTATCACTTGCAACGGAGCCAATTGTTTTGGCAGATGCAGGATCCCAGGCCTGGTATGATCCGGGAACATAAAGAACCGGGTAAGCACGGCTTTTCTTTGGTTTTGGTGATGACCATGGCTGGTCGCCAAGAGCCGGGAATTTATTCACCAGAGCACTGGTTGTGCGGGTACCGCCCCAGCCACCGCCAATTCCATAATCGCCGGGAACCATGCTGCCACCAACGGCAGCGTGAATAATAAAGTTTGTGCCTCCATAGGTACGGGAATTAACACCATCAAAATTGATCATGAAAATTCCTTCCGTTGTATTGTTGTTATCAGCAGTAAAGAGGTTCTTGTATTCAGTTTCGAGCGTATAACCGGCGCCCATCACTTTGTTACAATAAGTAATACACTCTGTATTCTTGGCAACCCCTGTGTATACAGATGCATTCAGGTAAAGTTTTGCAAGCAGTGTCCATACGGCTGCTTTGCCTGCACGACCATATTCTGCACCTTTTACGCTGGTAATCTCATTCTCAATGGCCAGAAGTTCCTTTTCAATATATTTAAACAGGTCTGCCCTTGAAATCTGGGTTGGGAAAAACTTGCCAACTGGATCGTTCTCGGTAACAAAAGGAACATTGCCAAAAAGATCCATGGCGTGATAGTAACTCAACGCTCTCAGAAAACGAGCTTCGTGACGATACTGCATAATCTGAATCTGATCTGCTGCTGAAATTCCACGGCTGTTCATCTGGTCAACCGTAGATTCCCGGATGAATTCGTTGCAAAGACATACCTGGAAGAAAATCCGGTAGTACATGGCCTGAACGAAAACATCGCCTGAGCTCCAGTTCTGTCCGTGGAAATTCTTCACAGTCTGGTCGTTCCATCCGATAACGGCTTCATCGGTGGTAAGTTCCTGATGATACCAGAAACCACGCATATATTCACCGAATCCCTCGTCAATCCCTTCGATATCGGGCTTTCCTGCAGGACCTTGCTGACCTGACATGGAGAGGCCGGCATACAATTTTGCAAGAACGTGCTTGTAATTTGCAGCATCCTTGTAAACATTGGCAGAATTCATGTCATCCGGATCGATGGGTTGGGTATCGAGATCCTTGACACAGGAGGCAAAAAACATGGTTAGTGCCACCACCATGGTTGTTATCTTGAATATTCGTTTCATCTTTATATTTTTTTAAAGGTTACAGTGAAAGATTTACACCCAGTACAAATACCCGTGAAC
>JBAXFM010000488.1:0-2813 GCA_037139855.1 Bacteroidota bacterium | reverse complement strand
AAAACAACCGATAAGAAAGTGACCAACAGCCCCCTGAAGATGGATGTACTGGCAAAACTCCGCAAATCGTGTGATAAATACGGGATTAAACTGGCACTCTATTTCTCAGAAGGTGACTGGACATTTCCGGGTGCTACCTTTTCAAAAGACGGCGGTAAAAATCCGGAAATTAAAAAGGCGCAGCTAAAGGAGCTTTTAACCAACTATGGTCCGATTGAATACATCTGGTTTGACCATGCACAGGGAGACGGAGGGTTGAGTCATGGAGAAACCGATCAATGGGTATCCCAATTGCAGTCCAACTGCCTTCCCGGATATAATCACGGTACTCCTGCCGGTCGTATCCGTATAGGTGAAATGGGTGGTCCTTCTGCACTCAATGATATTTCCGGAGCAGGGTCGTATAATAAGCATGCAGCCGATTATAAGGGTTTTATTGCCGCCGAATTTACTTATCCTATCCAGCCAAAACACGAAGGTGGTGCAATGTGGTTTTATTCTCTGCCAAAACATGATCAGCTCTGCATTCCTGCCGAAAATATCTATAAAGATTACCTGGGTGCAGTCAAATTCGGGAATATCTTTTCTTTGGATATTGGCCCAAATTACGAAGGTCGCTTAAGGGCGATTGACGTTCAGACGCTGAAGCAGGTTGGAAAATACATCCGTGGCGAAGCGAAACTGCCCGTTAACCGATAATAACTGCTTAGTCTGGACTAATGATATTCTTTTAGTGTTTTAATAAAATGATGATAATCAATTTAAAAATTCACAGATCCATCTGATGTTGAACATTATTAATTGAACATTACTTATGCTGCACGATCCAAGCCATATTCCCCAAATTCCTGTCGAGAAGGAGATAGTGTTGACATCGCAAGAAAAAACTGTACTGTGCCATCTGGGTGCCAAAATTGCCGAAATAGCGGCGCTCCCTGTTCACAATGAGAAAGCCCGGCTATGGCAAAAAATGAATGATTTGAAACAGGAAAGACCGATGGTCTGGATCAATGAAATCCCTTGGCATGAGATGAATGTCAATAATGAGCTGACATTACAGACGCTGCATCCCTGGGCGAGGGAACTTGAAACCACCCTTCGCCGAACGATCTACCAATGGGAGCATATGCCTTGTGATATGATTGTCAGCGACTTTCTGGAAAGCCCGATTGTGTATCAAACCACCGATTTTGGGATTGTCGAACAGGTAGACACTGTCCATACGGACGAAAAAAACGAAATTTACTCACGTCATTTTAAGATTCAGATCAGAGAACCTGAGGATATTGAAAAAATAAAACATCCTCAGATCATTCCAATGGCAAAGGCCACTCAATACAGTTTTGAGACGATGCAGGATCTTTTTAACGGAATTATCCCGGTAAAAAAAGTGGGACAAACTCACATCTGGTACACCCCGTGGGATTTTCTGATCAGGTGGTGGGGGATTGAGGAGGCAATGATGGACCTGTGTCTGCGTCCCGATTTGGTTCACGCCGCCTATGAAAAGATGGTGGATGCATGGATGGATGAGTTGGATCAGTTTGAAGCTCAAAATTTGTTGAGTCTGGATTGCAATAATACCCGAATTGGATCGGGGGGATATGGCTACACAAGTGAACTCCCGGGTGCAGATTTTGACCCCCATCACATCCGTGCGATCGATATGTGGGGCTGTTCAAATGCTCAGATTTTTCGTCTGTCTCTCCCGAAATGCACTGGGAATTTGCCCTTGAGCATGACCAGCGCTGGCTTAAGCGATTTGGCCTGACCTACTATGGCTGTTGTGAACCGTTGGATGCAAAATCGGCTATTCTTGCCCGCATCCCAAACCTTCGCAAGGTATCGACAAGTGGCTGGGTTGATGTTGAAAGGGCTGTAAACAATCTGGGTGACAGATATGTACTTAGCAGAAAGCCTTCCCCTGCGATCTTCGTTTCATGGGATTCGGATGAAGCCCGCAGACAATTGTCACTCTTTAAACAGGCGGCAAAGGGATGTAATTTTGAATTGATCATGAAAGATATTTCAACGGTAAACTATCAGCCCCACCTGCTTTGGGAATGGGCGAAGATCGCCATGCAGGTTGTAAACGAATAATAAATTAACTATTATGTCTGACCCTCAAAAAAACAGTTTTATTTCAAAAGGGGCACTTGTTCCGTTTATTCTTGTGACTACCCTGTTCTTTATGTGGGGAATTCCTAATAATCTGAACGGCGTATTGATCAAACAATTTATGAAATCGATGGAGATTTCGCGGTTTCAGGCCGGTCTGATCCAATCGGCTTTTTACATGGGTTATTTTGTCTTCGCAATTCCGGCAGGCATTTTAATGCGTCGGTTCAGTTACAAGGCAGGAATCGTTTTTGGCCTGCTTCTCTATGCTGCCGGATGTTTGCTTTTTTGGCCTGCTGCCATCATCGGGAAATATGGATTTTTTCTGATGGCACTTTTTGTCATTGCTTCAGGACTGGCGTTCCTTGAAACAGGCGCCAATCCCTTTATTGCTTTGCTGGGTAACCCCCGGACTTCGGAACAACGATTGAATTTTTCACAGGCATTCAATCCAATCGGTTCTGTCACAGGGGTATTACTCGGAACTGTTTTTATTTTTTCAGGGGTCGAGCCCGATGAAACAAAAATTGCAGCCATGAAGATGGCAGGCGAATACAACGAATTTCTGCAACATGAAACCCTTCGGGTGGTTAAACCTTATCTCGCATTGGCGCTGTTTGCACTGGTTTGGTCTTTCGTGATTATTTCTGTTAAATTTCCAAGATTTCAATCCGAAACGGATGAATTGACAGGTT
>JBAXFM010000487.1:0-2820 GCA_037139855.1 Bacteroidota bacterium | reverse complement strand
GGTCTGGCGATCGAGCACGTTCCCGCTGATGGCCGAGCGAAGGATGGGTTGAGCCTGAACCACGGCCGGACTGAAAAGCCGCAAAATTATAACAACAACTCCCAGGATTGAATATGATTTCGCCGACAAGGTCAATTGATTATTCAAATGAAAGTGCAAGGATAATTTTTTTTTTCTAATTCGTAAAAAGTATTTTTTGATTAATTGGAAACATACGAGTAGATGAAAATTATCACGTAAAACTAAACCGTAAAGAAGTTTATAATGAATTGCGATGAGGTTGTATTAAAAAATTTAGCGAAGGCCTGTCTCAGCTCGCTCCGTAGGAGCGAAATATTGGTAGCATGTTGACGTTTGGGAACAATTCGCTCCGTAGGTGCGAAATTATTTCCCGGAAAATAAAATCCAAAAAAATTGCGCGCCTACGGTGCGCTGAGACCGGGGTGGGGGCATATGGCTACCAGTATTTGGCTCCTACGGAGCCGGGAAGGATTATTGATATAACTCAGTTACACCCCACTAAAAAAAATAGGATTTTAAACATCCAAAAAGCATAATAATTGGCGATTATGATCCCCGTATTTAAGGATTAGAAAACAAGTAAAGCAGCGAAATCAATCAGGATTAATCCAGCATCATTTTATCAACTTCAGCAGGGGTAAGCCGCGTCCACTTTGGATTGGTGAGACTCTCGTCCGTCCACTCAAAGTTGACAAGATCAAAGGTTTCATCATAAAATGCCAGCTTGCTATGCAGGTCAGGGGTGTGTTCAATGAAGATATACTGTTCTGGGCTGCAATTCAGCTCAAACATGATTTTAGTGGCCAGCGGGGCACACCATTCCGTAACCGGTGTCCCGGGGTTTTGCCGGTATATTTCAGTCACTATGGCCAGCGTTTTGCCATCTTTCCGGTTGATGACCTTCAATCCGCATTTAGAGGGACTTTCCCATTGCCCTGCGTAGTCAAAGTAGCGGTCCATGTATTTGTCGAAGTCGGGATTGGTCTCCATATTATTGGGGTGGCTGGTTAATTGGTTAGATTATAGTGGACAGGTGGACAAGTGGACAGGTGGACAAGTGGGCACTTGTATTGCTTGCATTGTCTTCATTGTTTGCATTGGCTTCATTGCTTCCATTATACAAGTTTAGGAACCTTCTTGCCAAAGCTCAGATCGGCGATATCGCGACGGCGGGGGGTGTAGGTGCCATCTGCGATTTCGCGGGAAACAACCTTATTGATCAGGTTGAACATCTTCATCGTTTGTGGTTCATCCTGGTAAAAGGTATCCCATGCGTACTGGTAAAGTTCACCCAGTCTTTCAGCGGACATATGTTTGGGGTGGTACACCACCTTTCCCGCATTGTAGTGATTCCAGTCGGTATCAAAGATGCGGCCCTGTTTCAGGAGGTCGCTGTACGCCTTGGTGTGTGGGAAAGGAGCCAGAACGGTAAACTCAGCCAGGTCAAGTTCAATTTCAAGGAGGAAGTCAACCAGGCGTTTGATATCATCTTCGGTCTGGTTGTCGAGTCCGAGCAGAATGGTGCCTTCCACGGCAATGCCATATTTGTGATATTGTTTGATGCGATTTTTGATATAATCAGAAGTGTCAAACACAGCCTGATATACATACCATGCACCAGCTTCCGCTGCCAGTTCCAGCACTTCATCTTTATCTTCGATGGTGTGGCTTACCCATTTTTTCTTCAGGGGAATCATCGCTTTAAACAGGTCTTTTTCCCATTGGGTATCGAGGGCAAGTGAATTGTCAACGATGAAAAGCCGGTTGTTGTCCATTTGCGAAAGTTCCTCCACCACCCGGTCGATGGGGCGGGGGCGAAAGCCGCGGCCGCCAAGGTAACGCACGGCACAAGGATAGCAATCATAAATACAACCCCGCGAGGCATGAAAAAGGTCAACCATGCGGAAACCCTTGTGGTAGTAAAGATCTTTTTTCAGGATATCGCGCTTCGCCGGGCCAATAAGGCTCATATCCGGCGGGGTGCTGATGAAGTTGTAAATTTTCTTCAATTCATTTTTGTCGAAATCCTTAAACACCTGGCCGAGTCGTCCTTCCACTTCACCAAGAAAGACAGAATCGGCATGAAGCATGGTTTCTTCGGCATGAAGCATGGTGGAAATACCTCCGAAAATGACCTTTTTCCCAAGTTTGCGGTATTGATCGGCAATTTCCCAGCCACGTTTGACCTGGGTGGTCAGCATCATGGAGATACCAACAAAATCGGGGCTTTCGTCAATAACCAGCTCCTCCACGTTTTCATCGGTAAAGTCGATTTCAATGTGGTGAGGAATTTCGGCAGCCATCACGACCGGACCGTGAGGCGGAAGGTTGAAAATGGTTTGTCCGTCAAGTTTTTCCCAGCGGGGATATATCAGTTTGAATTTCATTGTTCTTTTGTTTGTTTTTACTACCCTTGGTGGGTTATTTCTGATCATGGCAACCTGCAAGCTTTTTGATGATGTTTTCCTTCTCCTTCCATCGTGGGATAACCAGTGACAGCGCATGACGGTATTCAGTCTGTGCAAGTATCCATTGGCCCTTTTTGGAATAATAATCGCCAATCAGGTCAAAAACCTCGTAATACATGGGATCAGTAGCCCGGAATTCATCAAGAAAAGAACCTGACAGCATAGTATTTTTTCCGGACTGAAGTACTTGTTTCAGTTCTTTTCTCATCGCTCTGAATCGCATGAAACGCTTGTAATCAGTCGATTCAAGGAAAGAATCCGGCGGAATGGTTTTATCCGTTTCCGTTATTTCAACCTTTTGCTGAAGCCCGGCAAAGTTATGAAAAATTTT
>JBAXFM010000486.1:0-2834 GCA_037139855.1 Bacteroidota bacterium | reverse complement strand
CAATCAACTGGTTGAAGCAATAAATCAGTAGTCATGCCCGGAAAGAAGTGGACCGTTTTGCAAGATAGTTTCCTGATTCTGTATTACTCGGATGAAGCAACCAGTGTGCTTGCAAAGAAACTTGGAAGATCAACCCTGGCAGTTTATGAACATGCTCAGTTACTCGGACTTCATAAGAGTAAAGAATACATGAAATCAGATCAGGCAGGTCGGTTAAAAGGTGATACAGGCATTAAAACCCGGTTCAAAAAAGGGGTTGCACCCTGGAATAAAGGACTTCACTACAATCCAAAGAACGGTACAACGAGATTTAAAAAAGGTAATAAACCAATGCATACAGCATACGATGGAGCAATATCAGTAAGATCGGACAATGGAAGAGAGTATAAATATATCCGTATTACGGAATCTCACTGGATTCCATTGCATGTGAAGATTTGGACTGATGCCAATGGTCCGGTGCCTGATGGATTCATTGTGGTGTTTAAAAATCAGACTATTTCAGACCGTGAAAAGTTGGACAATCTTGAATTGATTTCCCGTGCCGAAAACATGAAAAGAAACACACTTACGCAGTACCCGCCTGAATTAAGGCAAGTAATCAAAACATTGAATAATCTTAAAAACAAACTACATGAACAGGACAACACTAAATGATTTACGTGTGCATTTATTTGCCACCATTGAACGGCTTCAGTTATCGAATGATCCCGATGCAGACGATAAAGAAAAGATTTCCATTGAAACAGCCAAAACCATTGCAGACGTTGCACAGGTTATTGTCAACAGTGCAAAGCTGGAAGTAGAAGCCATGAAGATCATTGCCGGGGCAGAAAACCCATCAGAGGTATTGAAAGCCATGAACGGAAGCAGTATGATGATGCTAAACGGAGGTAAGATATGAAGATAATATTCAGATACGGCAAAACATCGGGATGCTTTAACTACCTACCGGCAATACATTCGCATTATCCTTCAGGCCGGACTTTGGAAAATAAGATCGTTACCATTGAATTTACTTGGTTACTGTGGGCCTTTGGATGGGCTTTTCAGCCTAAAAAATGGAGGGATAAAGCATGATAAAAATTACAGCATGTTCACCTCAATTTACGATTGTTAGGGAAGTTAAAACAGATAGACAATCACTTATCCTTTTAAGACAAATACGTAGGGTTAAGGATGCTTTAACAAAGCCAAAACGTGTGCGTATTCCGAATGATAAATATGTATATAAATATGGCAGAATTCCCAAGTACAGATACTTCACTATCTATCCTCCGTATGATCCAATGGAAGTTGATTTAAAAATCACAATTGAAAGAATAAATTAGGTATGAAAAACAGTTACATAACGGTAACAGATCAGTTTTGCGGGGCCGGTGGCAGCAGTCAGGGTGTTCGCAATATCTCCAAGGCAAACGGTGGCGGTGCTGAGGTTAAGATGGCAATGAATCACTGGAAATTAGCCATTGAGACACACAATACCAACTTTCCTGAAGCGATGCATGACTGTACCGACATCAGCGCCGCTGATCCACGCCGGTACCCTTCCACTGACATCCTGATCACATCACCGGAATGCACTAATCATACTTTGGCAAAGGGAGTGAAAAGGGTTAAATCACAGATTGACCTATTTAACACCGGAATCCTTGATCCGGCAGCAGACAGATCCCGGGCCACCATGTGGGATGTGCCACGCTTCGCTGAATATCACCAGTACAACCTGATCATTGTTGAAAATGTCGTTGATGCCCGTGAATGGGTGATGTTTGATGCCTGGTTACAAGCCATGCACCTGCTTGGATATAAACACAAATGCGTTTACCTTAATTCAATGTTTTGCCATCCTACACCACAAAGCCGAGACAGGATGTACATTGTTTTTTGGAAAAAAGGAAACAAAGAACCAATGCTTGATTTCCGGCCTGATGCACACTGCCCGAAATGCACACTGGAAGTAAAGGCCATGCAACGATGGAAGAACCCATCCCGGCAATATGGCAAATTCCGGCAGCAGTACACTTATATCTGCCCGTTCTGTGCCAATCAAGTCATGCCGTATTTCTATGCGGCCTTTAACTGCATTGATTGGTCTGACATCGGAACCAGGATAGGTGACAGGAAGAAGCCATTGAGTGAAAATACAGTGAAAAGGATTGAATATGGCTTGAAAAAGTACGGCAAGCAATCATTATATGTGGCGAATTATACACCGGGATATTGTAAACCGGTTACCAGTGAATTTGCAACAATGACAGGAAACGATCATCATTCACTGGTTCATCCTTTTGTAATCAACAATCAGCAGCAGACAGGCATAGGCTTCCGGGTCCGTGGTGTGAATGAGATGCTTCCTACTATTGCCACCGGGCACCAGTTGAACCTTGTCACGCCATTCATCCTGAAGGAAGAACATTCAAAGGTGGATGACATGACCCGCAGCGTCTTTAATTCCATGCAGACACAGGTTACCCGGCAGAGTATGGCGCTGGTCACGCCTTTCATGGTTGAATTTACCACGCAAGGAACAGCCAAAGGACTTGATGGAGCTTTGCCAACAGTTTGCACCAAAGATAAGGTCGGTCTGATTACATTGCAAAACTGGCAGTCATTTCTTTCATATTTCTATGGTCAAAATCAAGCATCCGGAATGGATGAACCCACAGGAACGGTATCAACCAAGGACCGGTTTGCCATTGTGAATTATCAGGAGCCAAAGATTGAAGATTGTTATTTCCGGATGCTCCGGCCATCAGAAATAAAGCTGGCCATGGCCTTTGATCAGGAATACATTGTTTTAGGATCATCCAAGGACCAGGTGAAGCAGCTTG
>JBAXFM010000485.1:0-2836 GCA_037139855.1 Bacteroidota bacterium | reverse complement strand
TAAAAAAGAAAATGTTTGGACAACCATCATCATTGCCCTGGATGACGATGCAGAGGCATTGTCATGCGCCCTTGGTTTCCTTTTACGGCTGGAGAACCCTGCAATACCAATAATTGTAAGGATGTCGGAAGAAACCGGACTGGCGGTACTTCTGCAAAGTGAAGCTGCTGCTTCAGCCTGGATGGCGTCCATTCATCCCTTTGGCATGACCGGCGACATTTGTACCGGCAGAATGCTGATGGATGAGAAACTGGATATGCTGGCAAGGAAAATCCATGAGGATTTCGTCAGTAAAAGGTTAAAAGAAGGCCGTTCAACCGACGATCCAAGTATGGTTCCCTGGGAAAAACTGAACCCGGATATGAAAGATTCAAACCGGCAACAGGCCGATCACATCACGATCAAACTGCACGCCATCGGATGTTCCATCTCCGCTGAAGAAAAAAGCGAATCAGACTTTAATGGATTTACAGTTGACGAGGTAGAAATACTCGCCTGCATGGAACATAATCGCTGGGTAGCAGAACGTTTGCTGGCAGGATGGAGGCTCGGCCTAAAAGAGCCTGGTAAACGTCAAAGCCCATACCTGGTCAGTTGGGAGGATCTTCCTGATCCCATCCGTGAATATGATCGTGAAACGGTCAGAAACATTCCGGCGATACTGGAATTGACCGGGAGCCGGATTGTGCGGAAGCCGGCAGTACAGGCATTATAAACCATTGTAACTGCAAATATTTGACAATATGACCCTGGTTTTTATCTCCTTTCTCACATCGGTCATCTTCTGGCTCTGGATCATCCTGAAATATGACAAATTTGAACGCGAACCGCTGAAAAGTATATTATTTGTGTTGGTCACAGGCGGATTAATCAGCGCCTTTTCTGCGGGAATATTGAATGATTTGTTCCTTGGTTTCGCCAATCATTACGTTGAGAAAGGGTCACCCATAAACTCCGGAATTCAGTTGTCACTTCTGTCTTGCGGTTTCGTTGGCCTCAATGAAGAAACGCTCAAGGCTTTGGCAACCATCTTGTTGATCCGGAGAATGAAGGGATTCAATGAGCCTGCCGATGCTTTGGTCTATGCCATGACCGTTGCATTGGGTTTCGCCGTATTTGAAAACATCATTTATTCGATAAAATACGGACTCGCAACCTTCTACATCCGCCAGTTCAATGCTGTTCCGCTGCACATGGGTTTGGCGGCCATCTGGGGTATGGGAATTGCAAAAGTGAAATTTCTTCATCAGGGGAAATACTTTTTCCGGGTGTTACCTTATGTTTTGTTTGCAGCCATCATCCATGCACTTTACAATTACAGCACTTACCTGATCATATATCCGGTTTTAACGGTTATTATCCTTTCGGGGTTTGCATTTATTTTAATCAGGTTTGCCACCCGAAAAGTCAAACGCTACGCCGAAGACGGACCATTTGCTAACCGGTTGTTTTGTCATTCCTGTGGCACCGTTAATTTTCCTGATGAGAGAGTCTGCAAAAAATGTGGTGAGAAATTTCATTTGGAATTTTATGTTCTTTGCCATAAATGCAACGCGAGGGTGAGTAAAATTGCTGAGGCCTGCCCGAGATGCGGGGAAAAATTTGGGGATAGGTAAACAAAAAACCAGTAAACAGAAAATGAACTTTATAAACGGTGTTATGAAAAGGAACTCTTTTGTCAGTTTTAAAACCAGATGGGTTATCACCAGCCTTCTCACCCTTTGTTTTCTTACGGCCTGGTCCCAGCAAAACCTCGGACGCCAAACCATTCTGCAATTTGATGCAAACAGCAGTGTTTTGAAACCCGAGGCGCCGCCGCTCAAAGAATCGGTCCCCATGGAAAAAGGTCGCGGCAATCCATTGTTCCTGTAGTTTGGAATGCCACCGTCAGTACGATGCGATCACCCTTCGCCTGCTGGAAATTTCCTATATCAGCAGGGGAAGGAAACCCAGTATCTAAACACTGACAAGTCTTACAGCCCCTGTCATGTTTAGCAGTCATCAGACCTGTCAGGGTCTTAAAGACCTGACAGGGTCTGAAACAGGCAGGCTTTCTAAGATAGCAATAAAATGGTGGTCGGAAACACCATTTTATTGCTATCTTTGGTGACTCAAGCAACCAATTCTGTCAGAAACATTATTAATACATTGATAATTAATGGAAAAGCTTCTTGAAAAATCGAACAAAAGCATTTCGTCTGTTCAGTATCCATATCAACGTGATGTGATCGGAAAGATAAACTGGGATTGGCGGATGAATGGTATTGTTGGCGCCAGGGGAACCGGCAAAACGACTCTGCTTCTGCAAAAAACAGCTCAATTTCAAAAAGCGGGGTTTGATGTTTTATATGTCAGGCTCGATGATCTCTATTTTGCTGATCACCATATTTATGATCTGGCCGATACGTTCCGGAAAAATGGCGGGAAGTATCTTTATCTGGATGAAGTCCATAAATACCCTGGTTGGGCGAGGGAACTGAAGAATATGTACGATTCCATGCCTGAATTAAAAGTGGTTTTCTCAGGTTCATCCATCATCGAAATGACCAAACAGGATGCCGATTTAAGCCGGCGGGCCATGATGTATGAAATGACAGGGTTATCCTTCAGGGAATACCTGCTGTTGTCAGACATTATTTCATTTCCAATAGTTCCTTTAACTGAAATTATACTGAATCATGCGGAAATAGCGTCGCATATTGTCAAAGAAATTTCCGTACTGAAGCATTTTGCAACTTACCTGAAAAGTGGATTTTATCCGTTTTTTCTGGAACCGGGCCGCGATTATTTTATGACGCTCGAGCAAATCATCCGAACTGTGATGGAAACCGACTTA
>JBAXFM010000484.1:0-2867 GCA_037139855.1 Bacteroidota bacterium | reverse complement strand
CTCCAGGCCGGGCGTTGCCTTGCAATGTTGGCAAGCAGTCCGAGATCGAGGCGACGTGAGGCAAGGAAGCCTACATAACCAATAATCGGGTGCGCAATGTTGGCAAGGTCGCTGGCCGGTAAAATTTCATGGTCGGTGTCATTGAAAAGGCTTACATCGCAACCCTGGCCTACCATGTACGAATGTTTGTTGAATTGTCGGCCATAATCGGCATATAAGGTTGAATTGTTGACAACTACATCAGCCTTGCGTATAAGTTGCGGTTCAAGGCGAACACCCTGCCGCCGCCAATAGGGATTTTTTGTCAGGTAATCGCGCATGTAATACACATAAGTGGCCGGTTTCAGCAGCTCTTTCATATAAAGACCCGAAAACATAGAGCTATCGTTAAACAGGATTATGTTGCTGAAACCAAGCCTTTTTACAGCCGATTCAATGGCCCTGGCAAACACGCGGTTGTTGCGTTTGTTAAGTAAATCGTACAACCAGGGTGATTTGATCCAGTTTATCGACTCTGTAATTCCTTTGGGATAAAGGTTCCACAAATTCTTATCCAGTTGAATCAAATCAGGATCTGTTCCTTCTTCAACGCGAATACGTTTTTGAATTTTGGGAGTGTTTTTTTCCTTTTGCCTGGTAATGCGGTCGAGGGGAGCGTTTACATAAAGTACTCTGTTATGACGGGCAAACTCTTCTGCAATATTTTTGCAATTGCTGCCAATCTCAATGTCCCAGGGCTGAATGCCGATTACAACAATATCACGGTTTTGTATCATAATGCAGGTGTTTTAAACGATCAGGTCAATTTGTTTCCAACCTCCCGGTAGATTTCAAGAACGTTTTCGGCCATTGCCTTCCAGGAAAATTTTGCGGCCTGAAAAATTCCTTTACCAACCAGATTTTTTCTCAGTTCGCTATCCGTCGTAAGTTGAGTCATTGCTTTTGTAATTTCCATCGGATTGAATGGATCAATCAGCAGTGCGGCGTCTCCTGACACCTCGGGCATCGACGAGGTGTTTGACGTAATCACCGGAACTCCGCATGCCATGGCTTCGAGCATGGGTATACCAAAACTTTCCCTCAGCGAAGGGTAAAGAAATACCTCGCATTGACTGTAAATCGCCGGCAGATCGGTGTTCACTACGTATCCTGTTAATACGATTCGGTCAATCAGTGATTTATCTCCGATATCCACCAGAATCTTATCCAGTTCGGCACGGTCATAGTCGAGCATTACCAGGTGAATGTCAAGCCCTGTTTGCTTCAGAAAATCGGAATACGCTTTGAGTGTACCCCGGGTGTTTTTCTTTGGATCAGTATTCCCCAGAAAAAAGAAAAAACGATCGGGAAGATGATATTTCTCTTTGACCTTTTGCAGGGTGTCTTTATCAGTGACAGGCTTAAAATGTTCGCTTACACCATTGTACACAGCCGTAAGCCGTGAATCTCCTTTCATGTTGAAAAATTCACCGATACGGTTTTTTTCAAAATGAGAAACGGTGATGATCTTCCGGCTTTTTTTGATAACCTGCGGAACGATTAATCTCCGGTAGGCATTTCCAAATTTCTGGTAGGGGGTACCGCTCCCGTTTAAAATCGTCAGGTAACCGCTCTCCATGTAAATGATATCATGCAGGGTAACAACCAATGGAATGGAGGTTTTAACAGGCGCAGTGTTGCTGGTGCAGTGTAAAATCTGACAGCCGGCTGCGCTGGCTGCCTTTGGAAGCGCATGCTGTTCCCAAATCGGGTAAAAACCGCCTTCCAGTTTTACGATGTGAAAATTGCCGGTTTCTTTGAGAACGCCATCATCTTCATCGGGTTTAACGAAAACAAAATACTCATTGATCAGGTCAATTTTTTGAATGTTGCGGATAAGTTCTAGTGCAACCATGTCCATCCCGTGTTTTTTACTGCGAAAAAGCCGCTGTCCTTCGATCCCGATCTTCATAGTGTCGTTGTTAAAGCAATGGTCAATATTATTGGTTGGTTTGTTTACCTGCCGTGTGTTTTGTATGAATAAACTGTTTGTTGGCGCCTTTAATCTTCAACAGCGAACCAAGCATGAGCAGCATCCCTTTTGGTAAACTTAATGCCGCTTTCAGGGTTTTGGTATTATAAAATGACAGTGGTATGGAACAAATAAAAGCTATAATGCATGAGATAACCAATGTACACCATATTACAATATACATTGGATTATTTTCGAGGAAGAAATTTATCAGTATGAAGCAGGTTCCCAAAAGAATCACCGTTCCGAGAAGAAGGATACGGGGCGGCTGAATGAATTGAATGGCTTTGTCGAAATAGTCGATGTTTCCTTTGGTGATCAGAGATTTAAAGGCTGAAAAAAAATCGCGGCGGAAATAAATCAACTGGGCCGAAAGCCATCTCCTGCGTTGATTGCTGAAAACCTCAGCTTTTTGAACCTTTTCATCAAAAACGGCTGCATCATCCAGGTAAGCAATCTTATACCCGTCTTTAAGCATTTTCAGTTCAATTTCCTTATCAAAACCACCGATAGCGGTTACAGTTGACATCATATTTTTAAAAAAGGCATATCTGAAGGCCATTCCCGAGCCGATGATGGCTGATGAAAGCCCCAGAACCCGGTGACCTTTCCGGAAGATATGGTTGTTGATCTCTTCACTGATGGCATCCAGAACGGCTAGTGAAGTATCCATGTTCTTTGCCTGACGATGCCCCTGTACGGCAAAAAAATCATGTTCAAAAGTTGCATTGACTTTTACCAGAAAATCAGGAGCCATCACATTGTCGGCGTCGAGAACCACGGCAATTTCATAATCATCCGGCAATTGCTCCATGGCTTTGTTGAGCGCTTTCGATTTGGTGCTTTTATCAAATTT
>JBAXFM010000483.1:0-2878 GCA_037139855.1 Bacteroidota bacterium | reverse complement strand
GGGTGAAAGCCCTCTTTGAATTCCTTTCCGTGAAGAGAAAGACCTTAAAACGGATAGCTCCGGACGATGCTTACACACTTAGCGAAAGTCTTGATTTCCTTACTAAAGAGGTCACCCTAACGAAGAACTTGCTTCCGTTGATTAAAGCCGGTCTGAAAAAATACTATGGTCCTGCCGATGCAATGGTATATTGCACCTTTGGAGAGTTCACACTGGCCAGTTCTGCCCTGGATGAGTATCAAAAGACAGAAGAGGAAAAATACCTTGATCAACTCGTTGCCATCCTTTACCGGCCGCAAAAATTCTGCTGGTCCATCCGGAAATATTTCACGGATAATCAGGACCTCCGAGCGAAGTTCATGAACCGGACTTTGAAGAAACGAGCCTCAACGATTGGACAGGTCGAGCACTGCGTAAAGTATTCTGTTTACCTGTTCATGAATGGTGTCCTGAATTCATTGCCAGCCCTGTACCCTTATGTTTACCGGCAAAAGGATGATGCCGGCAGCCAGGATCATGGCTGGGCATCCCTGATCATCTCGCTTGCCGATGGCAAGACCGATGACAAAAGCCTTGAGACCATTATGAATTCCAACCTTTACAATGTCTTCATTGGTCTGAACAAGAAGGCCAAAGAATACCATGAATATCTTGACAAAATAGAAAGCCATGGCAGATATTAGCAGTTACATAGAGTATTTCCGCAGGTTGGCCACCCAGCACAAGGAGATCAACGGGTTTTACATGATGGATATCAATGAGCCGCTCGATGCCCTGCGATCGACGGTCAGGTACCCTGCCTTGATCCTGACCAGTCTGACCGGGAATGTGGAAGCTCCAAATCTCGATGATATCCTGGAAGTCACCAACGGCGGGTTCCTGATCATCGGCCACCTTGATCAGGTTGATGACTTTTCCTCAGAAATGATGCTCATTTCAAAAATGAAGCAGATCGGAATTGATATTATTTCAAGGATGCTGCACGATCACCTGCAATGCGAGCCTTTGGCCGTAAAGTCCATTCCAGGTTTCAATATCAATTCAGTGACCTTTGAAACTCTTGGGCCTGTGTTTGATAATGATTTCGGTTTGTTGTTCTCTTTCAAAATCCAGGATTGTCTGGACCTGGAGTACCATTCTGAGAAATGGCGATAAAGGCAGGTCAATCCCTCAAACACCTCACCGGAAGCGCGTTCGCCCAGCTCGACGAGGACATCGATCCCTTACCCACCACAGTGAAATTATCCGATGCGGTAATTTGATGAAAGAATTCCTTGATGAGTAGTTTAATAATTAATTGTATCTTTGAGAGAACTAAACATTTGAAATTAGACTATACTTGTACAAATTCTTCTTAAAACGTACATCTGAAATTTTTATCCAAGATGGTAAAATGCATTTTTATTTTCATTTCAATTTTTATCAGCGCCGGCACTTCAGCCCAATCCTATTTTAACCAACGATTTGAATATGGCCAACCGGGTTGGTGGGATGGCGCTTCAAGTATATGTCAATTGAATGATGGCTATTTGTTAGGTGGCCCTTATCAATATTATTCCCCGCATTGTGTTGGGTTTTATAAGATGGATTTTCAGGGTAACAAGATCATTTCCAAAACATATTGTGAAGATACCACGGAATATTTTTTGGGGTTTGGGGGTTCAATTGCAGTATTAAATTCAGATAGTATCCTTGCCGTGGGGGAATCACTAACTCCTACCGCTACATGGGAACATGATCAAGGAGTCTTATTTTTTTTAAATAAGGATTTGGATATCTTGTCAATAAAACAATTTGGTGAGGAATCAGAACCCTTCGACACCGCTTATCTTTTTACCCAATTGAAACTTGATTCCGCAAAAAAAAATATAATCATCACCGGCATTCACTATCCTAATTCAACCAATGGCAGGGCAAGTATGCTACGTGTGAAAACGGACCGGAATGGGAATCTCATCTGGAAACGGCATTATGGCTCTGGCCTTGACTACGAAGGGTATAGCGTAATATGCACCAATGATGGGGGTTATGCGATCGGGGGGTACAGTTATGGGATACCGATTCCGCCGGATTATTCAGGAGACCCTGTTCTTGTTAAAACCGACAGCGCCGGGAACCAGCAGTGGATTTTGAATTTGGGCGGTCAATTTCAAGATTCTCAGGCGTTTATATGCAATTCGATGGATGGGAATATTATTGTCGGAACCAGTTATTGCGATTCCATGCCGGGAGGAGGTCCATCCGCCTCTGGTAATGCTTACCGCAGGATAAATATAATCAAAGTAGATAACAATGGCAATATCTTATGGAATAAAAAATATGGTCCAAGTGAAATGTTCAATCAACTGTGGAATATTCGTGAAAATAGCGATGGAAGTTTGATTGCATGTGGTGCTACAACGAGGCAATTTCCAACAACTTATGATTATGCCGGTTGGATGCTAAAAACAAATTCGGAAGGCGATAGTTTGTGGTACCGGCAATATGTAGTCTGTGGAGGAGGAACATCATGGAACTGGTTATATAATGTAATTCAAACAGACGACAACGGATTTATTGCAGGCGGTATCGTTTATACTCATCTACCCGATACGGGTTCCTGCGATGGTTGGGTATTGAAGGTTGACAGCCTGGGGTGCGAAAATCCTTCTAATTGCTGGGTTGGCATAAGACCTGAGACTGAAATGCCTGGTGCTACGGGGGTTAAAATATTTCCAAATCCTGCTGAAAACCTAACGACAATCAACTTAATAAACGGTAACCATGAATTTCCTGTAAGAATCAAGTTATTTGATGTGTTTGGAAGGGAAGTGACATTTGTTGAGATTACACAGGTTCGCAACGATATTCATTTGGATGTGACTCAATTGCCGGAGGG
>JBAXFM010000482.1:0-2887 GCA_037139855.1 Bacteroidota bacterium | reverse complement strand
CACTTAACACTTAACACTTAAATCAAAGCACGTAAAATAAATTTGATTATATTTCTATAATGCATTATTTTTGCTGCATATCAGAAATATAACCGTATGAACTATCTGGAATTCAGAAATAAGTTCTTCCATCTGGCTTGTTTCAGCATTGATCAGGTATATGCCTGGCAACCTGGGTTTGACAGGAATAACCTGTCACGATGGACAAAGACAGGCCTCCTTATCCGACTCAGGCAAGGCAATTTTACATTCCCTGAATACAAGGGGATGCCAGACTATGCATTTTTTTTCGCTAACCGCATTTATCGTCCGTCATATATCAGCCTGCACACAGCCTTATCGTTTTATGGCATGATCCCGGAAACTGTAGTACAAATAACCAGCGTTACCGCATTGAAAACAGCATCGTTTACAAATCTTTTCGGTGAGTACACCTACCAATCAGTAAAGCCAGATCTGATGTTTGGTTATGGATTAAGGCCATTGACCGAAGGAAGGGCGCTGCAAATGGCTGCTCCGGAAAAGGCTTTGCTCGATTTACTATATCTTTATCCTGCCTACAATACGCCTCAGGATATGGAAGATTTACGGCTTGACGAAGATTATCTTCACGATGACCTGAATAAAAATCTGCTTTTAGAATATTGCAATCAATTTAAGAGCAAAGCACTAGAACGGAGGGTTCAACGGCTAATAACCACTTATGGATTATGATTCAAATTGATGCAATAAAGACCTATTATCCTGAGCAATTCAGGGATAATGCTAATTTCAGTAAATATATATTGAAGGAGTACCTTCAACTAATGATCCTGGATTACCTGTCCACCTCCCCATATGTCCGTAAAATTACCTTTATAGGAGGGACAAGCATTCGCCTGATGAAAGGAATTGACCGATTTTCAGAGGATCTTGATTTTGATTGTAAAACCTTTTCCCATGACGAATTTACTGAAATGACCAACAAGGTTCTGCAATTCCTCCGTCACAATGGTCTGAACGCTGAAGTAAAGGATAAGGAAAACCCGAAATTGAAAGCATTCCGCAGAAACATCCATTTTCCGGAACTTCTCTTCAGCCTGGGGTTGACCGGTCACCGCGATGAAAGGTTCCTGATCAAGATTGAAAGCCAGGATCAGTTAGTTTCCTACAACCCTGAAATGGTCAACATAAAAGGCTGTGGTTTCTTTTTCCCGATGCCAGTTCCGCCTGCCAGTGTGCTGTGTGCAATGAAAGTTTCAGCCATGCTCGATCGGCAAAAAGGGCGCGACTTTTATGATGCCATGTTCTTGCTTTCCCAAACCATGCCCGATTTCAATTTCCTGTCGCAAAGGATGGGAATTTCCAATCTTGATGCGCTTAAAAAGGCAGCAGAAATAGTCATCAAAAATATTGACCTGAAAATTAAAATGAGAGACTTTGAACATCTGCTTTTCTACAAAAACAATAGTGCAAGGATACTTCATGTGGCAGAGTTTTTTCGTTCATTATAGACAATAAGACATCTTAAAGATGAGAATATTTATGGTGCTAATGAGCGGGGGGCTTTATTTCACCAACTATTCCGATGAACTTGCCGAACATTTTGAACCAGGCAGGGAGGTGATCACCTTCTGCAATGAACATGAACTGCTGGATAAAGTAAACTATTTTCTCAAACATCCTGAACATGCTGAGAAAGTAAGGAGTGCCGGTCATCAGCGGGCGTTGCGATGCCATACCTATCAAAAGCGGTTTACGGATTTATTTCAAACATTAAACCTGAAGTAACTGTTCCTGGTAATGGAAAGATTCAGTGCCTTCATCTGAAATGAAAGAACTCATGGAGACGGATATTTTTTTGAGTTCTGGAGGTGGTGATATCTATGCGAGATTGAATACGGATCAATGAGTATAGACTTTTTGGCAAAGGGCATTTTTGATATGGGTGTATATCCACATCAAAATCTTTCTAAAATTCATATATTTGCTTCATGAACACAAGAGATGAAATATTGTCAAAACTACTGGAGTTAAAGCCAATTCTCCACAAGGATTTTGCTGTCACCGAAATAGGTCTTTTTGGCTCATTTTCTGATAATTCAAATACTGAAAACAGCGATATTGATATTCTGGTAGTGCTAGAAAAACCGATTGGATGGAGGTTTTTCTCACTTGAAATCTATCTTGAAAGAATTTTCGGACGAAAAATTGATTTGGTAACTAAGAACGCTCTTAAATATCAGATTGAAAAAAACGTTTTAAAACAAGTTACTTTTGTTTAAATGAAAAAAAACGATCGTACATACGAGATTAAGGAAAAATACCCGGATGTTCCATGGGAGGAGATGTATTTGATGAGGAACAGGATTTCTCATGAGTATTTTGGAATTGATTTCGAAATAATTTGGGACGTAGCAACAAATTATTTACCGGATAACAAGTTACAAATAGATGAAATTATTGCGCAACTCCAATTAGCAGCATTAAAATAAAACCCGGTTCAGCCGAAATTAAACCTTAAAGGCCGGAAACCGGTTTGCATTGAGATCCGCTTAACACTTTTTTCCAATGACCCCTCCCCTGCCCTCCCCTTGAATGGGAGGGAGATCCTGTACCTGCAAATCAGGAATGGTTGTAATTGTGAAACATTTTTTTCATTCTTTCTACAACGAAATAGTTTTAATTCCTGGCAAAGCCTCCCCCTCCCTTTCAAGGGGAGGGACGGGGAGGGGTCATTGTCCAGGCTGGAGAGGGATCATTTCATGCGGCTAAAGCCCCTGTTCACACCAGCCATTTCCCAAAACAGTCAGCTAAAGCTGACTGCAATAAATTCCTGAAGCATTCTGCCAGCACTTAACACTTAACTGTTGTATAGCATGACATATTTGACACTTTTTTTTCGACA
>JBAXFM010000481.1:0-2893 GCA_037139855.1 Bacteroidota bacterium | reverse complement strand
TGCTGGTGATCCAGCATTTGGCAGGTTCGCCCGGGATATTTGTCACCGTGGCATAGGTGATGGTTTTATTCACAGGCGCCACCCCTCCCAGGCTGTCATGGTTGATGGTGATAGGAGAACCGCAGGAGAACAGCGAAATGTTTCCATAACCAAATAAAATCTCTTTCCATATTTGATCGACGGCAATGAACGTGTAAAACTTATTATTGGTTGTGCAGAACACCGTCAGTCCGTTGGCCGGATTTAAAATGAATGAGATCTGTGAAAGGGTCATCCGGGGGAACAGAACGCCCTTTGCGGTTGATTTCACCTCGAGCATGGCCGAATTGTCCGGAGCGCTGCCATCGTTGTTTACGGCTACCTGTGAAAAGAGCACACTGCTGTTGAACAGCAATATCCCGATAACGAAAAGTAGTTTTTTCATAATTCAGTTAGTTTTTAATAACTTTCGCTATTTCCGACCGCTCACCCGATTGTACATGAACCATGTAAACGCCTACCGGCCTGCCCGAAAGCGAGAACTGCAACCTGGATTCGCCGTTCAGTGTTTTTTTCAGGAGCAGGCTGCCCTGCATGCTGTAAACCGTTACATTGGCGCCGGCGGTTGCATCCGTTCCCAGTAACTCAACAATGACAATATCTGTAGTGGGGTTGGGATATACTTTAATGAATTGGTTTTTTACCACTGTTTCAACCCCGACCGCATCATCCTTTTGCATACCTGCGGCAGCCAGCGGATTAGACGGTGATCCGCAGTATGTTCCGTTGGTGGTGATATACCCGTGAAGATACCCGCCACTGTTCACTTTTGCTCCTGCAAGCAGCAATATCTTGTTTCCCGCCACCAGGGTGACACTTCCGCCATTTTCAACCAGAAAAGTGTTTCCGTTTCCGGCAACAGTAAGTATCTGTGTGGCGTCATAACAGGTGGTCGTCCCGTTTGGAAGGTCAATATTCGCCAGTTCCTGGTTTACAGGCGGAGTGGCGCTTTTCACCCCGGTAAAAGAACCGAACGACACAATCCCCTGGGCCGATAACTGGTGGGTTGCCGCATTGGTTAAGGCGTAGGTAACCCATGGTGCAGGATTTACTTTGGTGCAGGAAATTACGCTTTCATTTCCGGTCACATCTGCGGCAGCATATTGAAATACCGCATTGCAGGCAAGGTTTGTCATGCCGTTTTGGGTGATCGTCCAGTAGCGGTTCAGGTAATTTCCGGTGATGTTCGGGTCAGGATAAACCACATTTTTCAGGCTTACCCCGGCATAATTGCCCGGAGCAAAGGATCCCCCGGTGAAGGTCAGCGTGACCGGCGAATACTCCGGGGTGCCGGTATCATCCCCAACCGGGTAGGTGAAAGCGCCGGTAAAGCCTGCCGGTAACTCTTTGCGAAGTTCACCCGAACCGGTTACGATGATCATCACAGTTGCCGACGGCGTGCCTGAAATGGTGGCTGTTGGCCCAAGAAGGAGGTTACTTGAGCCAAGGGCTACTTTGCCGCTGGTCAAGGCAAGAACGCCGTTTACCGTGGTGTTGCCACCAACGGAAATCCCTGCGGCATTGTTTGCCGTGAGGTTTTGAATGATGTTCTGGCCACTGATCGTTTGACTGGCCGTTCCCGAAAATTCAGCTGTTCCGGACCCGATGGAATTCGGCGAAGCATTTTCATTGGTGAGACCCATTTTCAGGATCAGCGTTCCGGAATTGTCGAGGGTTGCCCCGCTTTTAACCACCAGGGTTTGTGACGACACAACCGAGGTTCCTGCGGTTACCTTGAAGGTGGTGCCGCTGGTGACGATATTTTCGGCCCTGGCCGGGGATATCCCTGTTACACACAGGAAAATGGCAGCGAAAATCATACGTACATGAAGACTGTTGGTCGTTTTCATAAAATCATATTTATTATTCATATTGCTTTGGTTTAAAATTTATAACGCATTATATAAAATCTCAGCAATCAGGTTTCCACCATCGAAAGTGCAAAACCTTCACCTCCATTTTCTTCTGCAATACCTTTTCAAAGATTGTTGTTCATTACGCCCAGTTGTTCCATTAAAGCCATCTGATCGGCCATAAGCCAATGATGTACTATTTTTTCATTTTCAACCTGATAACTGATTACCAGCGGAAATTCAACCATGCGATGAGTTGGCCGGATGCCATTAAATTCCCCTTCATGGCGGCCCTTCATTCGCCCGCGAACGATTACCTGGTTGCCTTCGGCCAACAATTCGTCGGCAAAAATTTCGTACCCGGGAAACACCGCTTCAAAAAAAAGAATGTGCCCGATGAGTTCTTCATCTGAAATATATTTCTCCAGAAGCTCACGTGTTACTATAGCTCCGGCCATTGTGTTAAAATAGCGGATGATAAATTCCTTGTTTTGTCTGTGCTTTTCCATATTGTTGATTTTGAGCAAAGATACCTGTTAAAATAGGGTAGTGTTAGTCCGTTTGTTGCGATCTGTTATTCATTTGTTGCAGAATATTGACACGACGAAAGACAGAGGGTTGTATCCCGTATTGCTTTTTTTAAATCCTGTTGAAATGGCTTACGGTTTGGTACCCGGTTTCTTTTGGGCATGGTTAGGATTGTTAGTTATCTCTGAGACAACGGATGGAGAAGCCGTCCGCCTTGGGATGGCTACTCTGGAAAAGGTCCGGACTATAGAACCACACAAACATGCCTAAGGAGTTATTGTCCTGCGTACCACTCCAGTAAAAACCGTAATAACCCCGAAAATAAAGTAAACCATCAGTGCTTTGGATGTTTCCTGCATCATGTATTTTCAACCATGAGTTCCAAGAGCTGATCCAATGATTCCAACCTCCGGAATTGATCACATTTTCCCATTCCGTAATAGTTGGAATTCTCCAGCCCCCGCCAAGTTCTA
>JBAXFM010000480.1:0-2907 GCA_037139855.1 Bacteroidota bacterium | reverse complement strand
AAATATGCCAAATATTTCAAAGAAGGGTATGATGCTTATGGATTAAACCATGAACAGGTTAAAGGAAAAGTGGATGAAATTCTGTCACTGCCCGGGATTACTCAGGAATATATACTGGACACATCGCTTTTATTGGTTAAATCTCCCAAATATGAATCGACGGTTATTGCCATTCAGCTGGTCCTCCGGTTTCAAAAATCGTGGACAATTGACACCTTCAACACCATTGAACAGTGGTTTTCCGTTGGCATCACCAACTGGGCACAAACCGATTATATTTGCGGGGAATTGTTGAACCTGTTCTTTAAAAAGAAATTGATCGACCTTAAGTCAATCGAACCCTGGCGAACAGCAATCAATAAATTTCAGCGGAGAGCCGCTGTGGTATGCCTGATCAAGCCAATGAAACTTTCCGCCGATTTTGCGCCATTTTTTTCATTCATTGAGCCGATGATGAACGATCCCGCGCGCGAAGTCCACCAGGGATTGGGATGGTTTTTGCGTGAAACATGGAAAAAACAACCGGAACCTGCTGAAGCGTTTTTACTGAAATACAAGGAAACATCACCCCGGCTGATTTTTCAATATGCCACGGAGAAGATGACAGTGGAAGGGAAAGAAAGGTTCAGGCGGAGTAAACAGGTAAGCGGGTAAACATGTGGGCAAGTGGGCAAGTGGGCAAGTGGACTGGCAGACAGGTAGACAAAGCCTGCAACGCCTCAATCGTAAATCGTAAATCGTAATTCGTAATTCGTAATTTTAGATGGTTCGACGCTTCGAAGAAATCAGCAACAACGCCTGGCCGGCGTTACAAACAATCCAATATGACGGGTGGATCCTGCGGTTTGCAAACGGGGTAACCAAACGTTCCAATTCAGTTAACCTGCTGTATCCATCCTTTCTGGACCCGGACGAAAAAATCAGCTTTTGTGAGCATCTCTATGAATCTCAAAACATCACCCCCTGTTTTAAAATCACCGACATCGCCGATCCTGCCGACATCGATTTCAGGCTCGCACGGAAGAACTATTTTATCCATTCCAGCATCTCGTTTCAAACCCTCGATATTTCAAGAATTCCGTCTGAACCGCTTAATGATATTTCAATTGAATCAAAACTGAACTCCCGGTGGATTGATGATTTTATCCGGATGAATGATTTTAATCCCGCAAGAAAATCAACCTATATTGGCATCATGAAACAGCTTCGGCTGCCGAAATGTCTCATTTCGCTCTCACGGAATCACAGAACCATCGGGGTGGGCCTTGGGGTAGTTGAGGGCAGTTATGTAGGGCTTTTTGATCTTGTTGTTGACAAGGATTATCGAAATACCGGGCTTGGATACCTCATTGTTGAAAACATTCTGCGTTGGGGCCGAAAACAGGGAGCTGATACGGCTTATCTGCAGGTTTTGACTGATAACACCGCAGCCATCCGGCTTTATGAAAAAATGGGGTTCAGGGAAGCTTACCAATACTGGTACAGGATGAAAAAATAGTTAATCTTTGTTAAATCAATAACAGTCGGTAAAATAGACATTGCTTCCCTCCGTTAATCAAGAAACTAAACCCTGAACTTATGAAAAAACGTGTCCTGACATTAGCCATGATCTTTGCATTTATTTCATGCGGGATTTTTGCCCAGCAAAATCCTGAAACCAAAATCCACCAGGTTGGTATCAATTTCAGCAGCCTCAACCAGTTCGGAATCAATTACAAAACCGGCAATGAAAAATCACTTTTAAGAGTGAGCCTCCTTTCTATGAATCTTGCGAATTACTCTGAATGGGGAAGAGCAGAAGATTCGTTGGATATGAAACAGCAAAACTATGGAGTTGGCTTCAGACTGGGTTTTGAAAAACACTTACCGATTGTAGCGAAGCTTAACTTTATATGGGGCCTGGAGGCAGGATGCAACTTTAATTACACGAAAATGAAAAACGCACAAACGTATTATACTTCCGACCGGACCAGTTGGTCTGTAGCACCCCTGATTGATGTGGTTCTCGGGGTAACTTACACTTTTGCTGACCATGTGGTTATTGGCGCAGAAATAACCCCCAGTGTCCAATATTCCTTCGGAAAGTCAAAAACAACCAGTACTAATCAGACGGTCGAAACAACAAGTTCCAATGTCCATTTTGGTTTTGACAATAATTCTGCAAGTTTATCCCTGGCTTACCGTTTTGGTAAATAACCCTGACTCAGAATAACCGTTGTAATTCCTGTTTTATCTCTTCCAGGGCAATTTCAACCGGTAATTTCCCCCTGGATATGGCCAATTCGAAAACCATCTTCACCAGATCAGCAGATTGGGCAACTTCAAACAGTCCTGAGGTTGCCTGATTGATCATGGCAATGGTCTCTTCCTTGGCATTTTTAATCAGTTCCCAGGAATTTCCAGAAACATACAACTGCTGCGAAAGATTGTATTCGAACTCTTCACGGATGGTCCGGACCAGCAATGATTGCAATTGTAAAGCCGTCAATTCCGGATTGTTTAACCGCATGATGAGGTTCGAAGGATGTATGCGCTCCAGAAAAAGCACAAATCGCTCATACGCCTGCAAACGCAAAGGAAGAATCGTTGCATGATCATGGTTGTTCTCTATTACCGGCGCAGGTTTTCGGGTATTCTTCAGATAATACCACAGCAGAAAAAAAGCGCCTCCGAACACAAAGAGAAACCTGAGAAATCCACCAATAAGGTGAAAAAAAAATGGATGTTCAATGGGTGGATGCATGGGATGGAATTTAGGACAAAGATAAAAAAAAATGCCCACTTGCCCACTTGCCCACCGGTTCACCATTTTCCCAGTTTTATTTTCAACATACCCCTATTCCCTATCAGGATTTTTTCTAAATTTGTTCTTTTTTTCAAAAACTTCATTTCCACTACCTTATGACA
>JBAXFM010000479.1:0-2907 GCA_037139855.1 Bacteroidota bacterium | reverse complement strand
GAAGGTATTGCCACCATCTGTGGAATAGGCCATCCATGCTTCGGCTTCGGTTGCCGCACAGTTGCGGTTGTCGTAGAACACCAGGCTCACATACCCGTTGGCCTGGTCGCAGGTGATCCAGGGAAGGTAATGGTGTTTGCCTGAGGTTGAATCGGAATTAATTCGTTTCGGAGCAGACCAGGTAACGCCTTTATCTGTTGATTTGATCAGGTAAACGGAACTTCCCGGGCCAACATTCACACCAGGAACTCCGGTGTTTGTCCAAACAATGTAAATCGTTCCGCGGTATGGGCTGTTGCTTAAATCAACCGCCATGGAAGGAAATGAATTGGTACGCATGTTTTGTGAAACGCCGATGGTTCGGATCCCCTTGATGTTGTTGAGCGCCCTGAAAGCAGTTCCCCAGGTGGCTCCGCCGTCGGCTGAAGAGTTAAAACCGATTGCTTTTTCATCACTGGGCCAGCTGTCATAAACAGCCCATGCCGCGTAAACTTCTCCGTCGGGGCCGCATTTAAAATTGATTCCCTGGTTATGACTTCCGGCGTTTGTTGCCGTACTGATATTGATTTGCGGTTCCCAGGTAGCGCCATTCGTAATGCTTCGGGCAATCCAGATATTGTTGCTTTCCATCCAGCCCACATAACCATTTCCCTTGTAAGGACTGGTGGGTCCGATATCCACCCAAAGATGGTTTTTGTCGAGGATGTTAAACGTACTTCCGTGGTTTGAAACAACGGCGGCAGTCCAGTTCTGACCATTGTTGTCGGAGTAGGACACGCTTTGATGACCGCCTGCATCGATATACCCCACAAAGTACCTTCCGTTCAGGTTGATGGCAGCAGCCGGGTCGCCATTGTTGTTTCCTGTTGGTCCTTCAACAGTGCCCGACCAGGTTTGTCCTGCATCCAGACTTTTCAAGGCATCGGCGCCTTTAACAGAGCCATTGCTGGGCTGCGGTGTCGAATTGTTGGAGTTTAAGAGCATATTCACATCTGTTGGATTGCCAGCCAGTGAGTTTTCGCTCTGTGTGGAATTGGATGGTTCATTGGTGGTACAAACATCCGGTGAGTCAATAACCGAGGTACCGCGCATCAGCAATTTGCTTCCGGTATACCGGGCAGGTGGAACAGGCGCAAAGGGTTGTACGGGAACCAAACCCGCTTCGGCACATCTTTGCCAATAACCCATGTTGTCGATACGGGTGTCAACCTGGTAATTCGGCGGAAAAACCGGTTTTTTATCCTGGGCAAAAACCGCGACAGAAGCCAGTGCCAACAGGATTCCAATCAAAAAGAACAAGGTATTTTTTTTCATGAGGAATAAATTTAATGGTGGAAACTACAAAGATAAGGAATTATTTCACTGCTTCGTTGTAAACACATATTGTAGAATATTTGCTCCCATTTGCAGCGCTTTCTGACGGGTGGGATCTGAATCGCCATGCACGGCAGGGTCTTCCCAGCCATCGCCGAGGTCGCATTCGTACGTATAAAAAACCACGAGCCGGCCTTCATAAATAAGGCCGAATCCCTGGGGTGGTTTGTTATCGTGCTCGTGAATTTTAGGTAACCCGTTTGGGAAATTGTATTTCTGATGGTATATCGGGTGGTCAAATGGCAACTCAATCAATTCCAGTTCCGGGAATACACGCTTCAGCTGCGGTCTGATGTATTTATCGAGGCCATAGTTGTCGTCGATGTGCAGAAAACCACCGGCAATCAGGTAATTCCGGAGATTTTGAATTTCCTGGTCGGAAAATACGACATTGCCGTGGCCGGTCATGTGAATAAACGGATAATTCATCATTTCGGGACTTCCAACATCCACCGTGGCAATGTCTTCGTTGATGTTGGTCGACAGATTACGGTTTGCAAACTTCACCAGGTTGGGAAGTGACGTTGGGTTGGCATACCAGTCGCCACCGCCGGAATATTTCAGGAGTGCAATCTGAAAGGAGGGAGGCACGAAGGAGGTGGTTGCCACCAGAGCGACGAACAACATTGATTTGAAAAGGAAAGTGTTTTTTGGAGAAGTCATTACGGGATTAAAAATTAAAAATTAAAAATTAGGGGGAAGATTCATTCTGTTCATCAGATTGATGGTTTGACACGCCACGATTCCGGCGGTTTCGGTGCGGAGCCGGGCCGGGCCAAGGCTGATGGGCACAAAGTTTGCCTGAATGGCCAGTTCCACTTCGTTTTTTGAAAAATCACCTTCCGGACCGATCAGAATCAGTGCGTTTGCCCCTGCCTTGTAAATATGATGAAGTTCAGATTCCTGCCCGGTTTCGCAATACCCGATGAATTTTTGTCCATGGAAATCACCGGTAATGAAATCCTTAAACTTTTTTGGTTCGTTCAATCCGGGTAACCAGGCTTTGAGGGATTGCTTCATGGCCGAAATCACGACTTTTTCCAACCGGGGCAGTTTTACAATCTCCCGTTCCGAATGTTCGCAAAACAGCGGTGTAATCTCATCAATGCCAATTTCCGTGGCTTTTTCGAGGAACCATTCAAACCGGTCAATGTTCTTGGTGGGAGCAATGGCGATGTGAAGGCGCCAGGGAGATGGTGGACTGGGTTTAACCTCAGAAATTTCAACCAGGCAGCCTTTGTGATGGATTTTCGTCAGTCGTCCATGGTAGAAGTTGCCAACGCCATCGGTAAGATCGATGGCATCTCCCTCAGTCAGTCGCAACACTTTCATGCAATGCCATGATTCTTCCTCACTCAGCACACAAAAATTGCCTTCAACCGCCGAAATATAAAACAGCTGCATACACTGGATTTGTTCAGCAAAGGTAAGCAATTGAAGCTTGTTAAATGTGTAACCCAATGCAAAACCTTTTTTACCGGAAAAAGTATTATCTTTGTTTTATTGATTCATTATTGCACCATGAACAGTCCT
>JBAXFM010000478.1:0-2943 GCA_037139855.1 Bacteroidota bacterium | reverse complement strand
GATAAAGTTCCTGCGGGATCTCCGGGCTTTGACGGAATATTGATCCTTGCTTCGCTGGCGCCATAACCGGCATCGAAATATTTGACATTTTCCGGGATCAGCGTTTTCAGGTCTTTGACATAGTGGCCAACAGAAGAGGATATCCAAAACACCATCACCTTGAGAAACGGCCAGTAATCTTTTGGCAACAGTGTTCCTGTATTACCAAGGATTTGGCGTAGTTCAGCGGCTCTTTCCGGGTCGGGCGTTAGCAGCGGGGCGAGCTTCTCCAGTACCTTTGGATCTATTTTCAGGGAGTTGTTCAACGTTCCATGCTCAATGTCATTCATCATTTCATGGGCATGGCCAGATATAAAGTCGGCCAGAAATTTGAAACGCCCTGCATTGTTCCCCACCACCATCACCACATTTCGCTGTTGCAACGAAAACCGGGCCATCAGATAGTCCCGGGTTTCAGCATCTTCATTCAGCAAGGCTGCAGTGGGAAATGCAATACGGATTGACGGGTTTTCATTCGTGTTTTGGGTAAGGGCGTTTCCTGATGCAAAAGCAACACGAATGCCTCCTTTGGTAGGTGGAAAAAAACTGATATTCGAAAGGGGCAAAATGAATCCGTTCCGGTCAATTTCAGGCAGATTCCGGATCAGTTGAAACTGCCGGAACCTTGAAACCATGTTTTTTGCCACTGAACCAACTTCACTGTCAGGAACCATCTTGGGTTTAAGTCCCGATGTGCCGCTGGTAACAATGAACACTTTGGCCTTGCCCGGGAACAGAAGGTCCGGTTCCCCATCTGCCAGCCGGTCAACAAAAGGTTCATAATCAGCCCAGGTTGTAATCGGCAACTGCCGGCGAAAATCAGCAACAGATTTGATCCCGTCGAAGTGGTGTTTTTTTCCGATTTCGGTATGGCCAGCCTGTCCGAGAATCTGCATCAACACCAGATTCTGGATCTCTTCAGGGTCGGAAAATCCGTTCATGGCAAGCCGGGCAAATTCCTGGTCTGACATTCTTTTCAATAAGTCCGGAATGGCAAGATGTTCCGATTCCAGTTTTTCCTTCAATGCTGTGATCATGGTCTGCAAAGCTAAATTATTCTTTAATCCAGTCCGGGTCAGGTTTTTGTTTGATCATCACCGGCAGTTTGACCTGGGTTGAACTTTGACCCGCCCCGGTTTTTATTTGGTACAGATGACGCTGCCATCCTTGTTTCATCTCAATTATTTTCAAAGGATTCATCAGTTTCTGCTGATAAACGATCATGTTGTAGATGATGTTTGATTGGGCTAATTGGAGATGTGTTTTTTCTCCCAGCCCGGTAGCGTCAAAACCTGCCGTATCAGGGGTTGGTTCCACATAGCAAAGGTAAATTCTGCCGGCTTCATCAGGATATATCTGAATCTGCACAGGAACAATGCCTGATGTGGCAGCCATTTCCCTGATGGTGTCGCTCACCACGGATGCCGGTGTTTTTTCCTCTGCAATGTTAAGGATCTCGCCGCTCTTATATTGAAACACGATGTTGGGCGTTTTTCCGGTAAAACCATCCACTTTGATCACATCGCCCAGGTTATACCGGTAAAGACCTGCCCAGGTGGTGATCACCATCTCGTACGATTTGTTGTTCTCCAGTTGATGTGCCATGAGCGGAGCCCCGCCTTCAACGGGAATAAATTCATAGAATGCGGTTAATAGCGACAATGGCCCGGCCGCTTTGTCCACCTCATCGGGTATGTTGAATTTTCCTTCGCTTGCGCCATATCCCATGTCCATATATTTGGTCGTGGATGGCATCAGCGGCTTCACGTCCCGGATGTAATGCCCTACGGAGGCTGACAACCAGAAAGCCAGCAGTTGCAATGAAGGCCAATAATCTTTTGGCAGCAGCGATCCTGTTTTTTCCATGATGTGCCGCAATTCCAAAGCGCGTTCAGGATCGGGGATTGTTTGTTGTTCAAGTTTATGGCCAATGCCGGCTTCGATAACCCCGGCGCCATCAAAGGTTCCCATTTCAATGTCATGGATGATCCGGTCACTTTGTGAGTCGGCCAATGCAACCAGTTCCCTGATTCTTCCGGCATTGTTGCCGGCAATAACTGTCAGATCTTTATGTTGAACGGCATAACGCATCAGGAGATAATCACGGATCACCGGGTCGGCTATGGCAAAAATCGTCATGGGGAAAGCCACCCTGAGCGGTTGACCACCGGCCATGCTTTGGTCGAGGGTAACGCCCGAAGCATACGCGACCGGAATCCCGGCACTCGTTTTCCATCCTGGTGTATAGTTTGAAAGCGGAAAAACCGAGCCATTGTTCAGGATTCCCGGGAAGTGGCGATTCATCGACATCATTCTCAATTGCATAACGGCATTCCTTGCGATGGCGCCCGGTCCGCTTTCCGGGATGAGCTTGGGTTTATTTCCTGTGGTTCCTGTGGTTGTTATAAAGAAAATGGCTTTGCCGGGGAAGAGGATATCAGGCTCTCCACCGGCCATCCTGTCGGAAAGGATCTCGTAATCGGGCCATTCTGAGATCGGGACAAGCCGACGGAAATCACCAGCGTTATGGATCTCATGGAAATGATGATTTCGACCAAATTCCGTTTCCCCGGAAAATTCAAGGATCTGGTTTAATACCAACTCCTGGATTTCTTCCGGAGACTGATAGCTTTCCATTGCCAGCCGGTATAAATCCGCCGGGGCTGTTTCAGCAAGGATTTCCGGTATTTTTTTTACCCTGTTCTGAAGGACTTCAGCCAATTTAATAATCATGCGTTTGGTTATTAAAAGTATGTCACGATCAATCTATCTGACAGTAAAGTTCCTTTGCATAGTTGCAAAGAGCGACGGCTTTCGGGTTAAAGAGCTGGATGTTGTCAAAATTGAACTTCTGATGCAACAGGTTGGTGTAGAACAATTCCCAGCCACCCTGTTTGTCGGGTT
>JBAXFM010000477.1:0-2954 GCA_037139855.1 Bacteroidota bacterium | reverse complement strand
TTCCGCTTTGGGCCTGGGGATTAATTCTTTCGGTTATTTCCCTCATTGTTGTTGCCGGATTGAAGGAAAGGATGATCAAAAAAAGATCACAATAACAACAGTGAAGCTTTTGTTTTTGTATTTTTACCGGTAAATAATCACCAATGAAAAAGTCCCTGTTTATCTTGTTTGCCATGCTCAATGGCATCCTGCTACAGGCCGGGATTGTTGAGAAAACATTTTACTTCGACAGTTATAAAATCGAATCCAGGGGTGTTTATCAGACTGTTAATTTCGGAAACACGATCCTGGCCGGTGTAACCGGTGACCCAATGCTGCCATGGCATGAAATAACGCTGATGCTTCCTCCGGGCGAAGCTGCTGAAACCATTGAAGTTATTGAAGAAAATGAAAAAACCATTCCCGGTTCTTTCCTGATTTATCCGAAACAGGAGGTCAGGCCTCTTTCAACAGAGAAACCCTTTGCGTTTGTAAAGAATGAAAAAGTTTACCGGCAAACATTTGATTATCCGGTGCGGCGAACGGGACATTTGATGACCCAATACCTCAACGGCTATGCTTTTGCGCTTTGCACATTTACGCCGGTAAAATACAACCCGGCCAGCGGTACACTGACATTTTTCCGCAAAGTGACCGTGAGAATCACCACCCATGCAGATGCTGCATCCATGGCCGCACTGATCAATTTACCCGGCACCGGCAACACGCCCGACCGGGTAAAAACTTTCGCCATGAATGCTGAAATGATGCAGATGTACCCGCAAAGAAAAGCGCCTGCCACAAATTACCAGTACCTGATTATTTCACCGGTTGCTTTTAAAAATGAATTCCAGCCGCTGATCAGCATGTACAGTTCAAAGGGAATTATTGTCAAAGTTGTAACAACCGACAGCATTTCCTTAATCGGAACCGGTTGGGATCTGAAGGAAAAGATCAGGAATTTTATCATCAGTCAATATCAGACATGCGGAATCACCTATGTGCTGCTGGCCGGCAACCCGGCGCTTGTTCCCAGCAGGGGATTTTATTGCTACGTCATTTCCGGTTCAGGATATGCTGATTCAAATATTCCGGCAGATCTTTACTTTTCCGGGCTTGACGGCACCTATGATGCCAATGGCAATCATCTCTATGGAGAGGTGGCAGATAATCCCGATTTACTGCCTGAAATTTCAGTTGGCCGGTTTACGGTGAACGATACAGCCGAACTTCACCGGATGATCCGCAAAACAGTTTCATATCAAACAAAGCCGGTCCTCGGTGAATTTTCGCGGCCACTGCTGGCAGGGGAGTTTTTATACAATCCTCCTTTGACCTTTGGCGGTAACTATTTAAACCTGCTGGTCAACAACCATAGTGATAACGGGTATTATACCCATGGGATCCCTTCAGCAACGAATGTCATCGAAAAATTATACGACACGCTTGTCACCTTGTCTCCGTTTAGTTACTGGTCGTGGACTTCCACCCTGCTGCTGGCAAGCTTCAACAGGGGAAACTCCTTCATTCATCACGTGGGTCATTCAAATTCAACCTACATGATGCGCCTTTCAATGGGATCGATCACCAATGCAAATTTTGCAAATGTTAACGGAACAACCCATAACTACCAGTTTTTATACACCCAAGGTTGTGATTGTGGCGCTTTCGACCAGGGATGTATTGCCGCCAAAGCGGTCTCCATCGATAATTTTCTGGTTGCTGGTATTTTCAACTCACGATATGGTTGGTTTGATGAAGGTACCACCGAAGGGCCTTCCGAACATCTCGAAAGAGAATTCGTGAGCGCCATATACAACGATACCCTGCCTGAAAAGCATTTGGGGACTGCTCATGTAATCTCCAAAATTAAAACAGCCCCATGGGTTTCACTTCCCGGAGAGTTTGAACCCGGAGCCCAGCGCTGGTGCCATTATGATTGCAATGTTTTTGGAGATCCGGCTATGGAAATCCGCACGGAAGAACCTACTTCTTTCACCAGCATCAGCTGGACAGGAAACGTGGATTCAGATTGGAATAAGCCAGGCAACTGGAATCTGGCCATGGTTCCAACGTCATTGTACGATGTTACCATTCCCGACACACCCAATGACCCGGTGATCACAACAAGTAATACCGTTTTCTGTCACAATCTCAACATCCAGAACGGAGGAAATCTTACCATAAACGCTGGCAAATCAATGGTCGTTTACGGAACAGTGACCATGCTTGCGGAATAAAACTTCCCCGAACCATCAAACAATGATCGAACCAAGCCTAAACCATGCTTATGCTAAGCATATAGAAAGCATATAAAGAGCATATACAAAGCATATACAAAGCATATACAAAGCATATACAAAGCATATACAAAGCATATACAGAGCATATTCAAAGATGGAGGGAGTTCCAGTGAAGCCCAATTGATTTAGCATGATCCCCGCATGAAAGTCGCAAGGATGCCTCCCGTGAATGGGCCGCTCCCTTGCCCGTATATGAGAAAACTCGCTGACGGTGCGATAGCCATTTACCGAAACAACTGGCGATGGTTCGCTGTGACAGGCATAGCGCCCGAATAAGAAATTTCAAAATATTATCTGAACCCAAGTACATTAGATTGAAATTTAGGTTTAATTTTACTGATTAGGCATCAAGTGATTATTGCGCCTTATAGAAAAACAAAATATTTATAGAGAATGGCGAACACCTACACCCAAATCTATATTCAAACGGTTTTTACCGTTCAAAACAAATTGTCATTGATCAGTCCGGACTAGCTGGAAGAATTATTCAAGTACATAACTGGCATCGTCCAGAATAACGGTCATAAAATGGTTGCAATAAACGGAATGCCTGATCATGTACATCTATTTATTGGGATGAAACCCAATCAATCATTATCGGATTTGATGCAGGATGTAAAAGGTGATTCATCAAAATGGATACATGAAAAAGGGTTTGTAAAAGGCCGATTT
>JBAXFM010000476.1:0-2970 GCA_037139855.1 Bacteroidota bacterium | reverse complement strand
ATGATGAACAACTATTCACTGTTTACGGACGTTTCATAGATATGTACCTGATAATCAAAAGTAGCTTCCTTACCCTTGAAGGGGAGGGCGAAGTTTTGCCAGGGATTAAAACGAATTCGTTGATGAAAGTTTGAAATAAATAGTTCCCACTGATCTTAAAAATTCTGACCGGAGGCAGTTATGAAAATGAAACTTACCCGCAGACAAATGTTGAAACTTTCGGGCGCCTCCCTGGGGGGGCTTGCACTGGGAGGACCCCTGGCTGGCTTTGGCAGCCCGCCGGCCACAAAAACCACCGACCCGGCGCAAAAAAACTCCCTGTTTGATGCCCTGCCTGTTTTTACGCCGGGAACAAAACTGGAGAAAGATGAGATGCGCATCACGTTCCTTGGATCCTCGTGCATCCCCCGGTTGTCGCAGGAATGCAACAGTGTATATGTGGAGACGGGCAGTGGCGATCAGTTTGTTTTTGACTGCGGCACCGGGGTTGCGGCCAAGTATAACGCCATGGGAATCCCGATGAGCAAGATGAATAAAATATTTTTCACGCATCTTCACGCGGATCACACGAGCGACCTTACCCACATTTACTGTTTCGGGCCTGCCGAAGACCGTAAGTCGCCCCTGTATATCTGGGGCCCGGCCAATTCGGGGTGGACCTATTATGATCCAAAAGGAAATAAAAGGGGTCCTTATGACGATGGGACCAGGACCTTTTGCGAAAACTTCAGGAATTTAATGCGCTGGCATACCGAAAGTTTCAGTTTTGGCCCCACCAGCTACCAGGGGAACCCCACCCCCGAAGATATCTATTCGGCATGGGGATTGAAGGAGGTTCCCGTAAAGGTTGGTGATGATGATAACTGGGATGGTTATGCCATCTTCCCCATTGAGCTGGACTGGAACTTAAGAGGAGACACAGCCGGTGATAACATTGCCTATTCCAATGATACCACCCAGGTAACGATCAAACATTTTCCGGCGATCCATACCAGGAGGGGGTCGGTGAGTTACAAGCTGGAATGGAATGGGATGTCGATGATTTTCAGCGGCGACTCGAAGCCCAACAGCGATATGGTTCAGCAGGCGGGAGGGGTGGATGTGCTTATCCATGAGATGGTGATGCCGGCCTATGACTGGGCTAAAAAGAATTCGGATTTTGACCCGAATTCGCAGGAATTCCAGAGAGCCAAGGCATACGCCACGCTGGTACAAAACAGCTCCCACACCCCGCAGGGTGCATTTGGTTTCCTGATGAGCCAGATAAATCCACCCCCGCGGCTGGCCGTGGCAACCCATTTCCAGGCAGCCGATGATACCATTGCTTCCGCCATCCAGAGTGTGAGAAACCATTACCCGGTTGGCGAAGTTACTTTTGCTGCTGACCTGATGGTCTTAACGGTCTCTCCCGCCCGAATACGCCAGGAAAGAGCAGTTGTGTCCGATTTTGCTTTTTACCCGATCAGTCCGATTGACCCGGATACCCCGACAAACGATCCTTATTACTGGAAATGGCATGATCCCGCGACAGAAGACTACGCGGTTTCGGATCCAACGGTCCAGGTTGATCTCAGTACCAATATTCCGCCGTCTGATCCGGGTACCAATAAGTTCAATTACAGGGAAGATGGATATTGATTTCCATGCCTCCCTCCCCTTCAATGGGAGGGTCGGGGTGGGGTCATTAAAAATAGAAAGTAAAAATTTAATCTGCCGATCCATGTTAAAACCAGTCATCTCCTGCCTTTTAATGGTGAGTTCCCTGATCCTTTCCGGACAGAATCTCCTTATGACCTTTTCGGCTGCCGGCGCCTCCGCCAAAGTTGACAGTGTAAAAGCCACCAACCTCCGGACGAACCTGAATGTATCTTTGCCGGGCAATGATACGCTGATTCTTGCCTTTGTGGCGGGGATCAACACTATTTCTGATGCAAACAGACAGGGGATTGTCTTCCCAAACCCCTTTTCGGGCAAGACTACGCTGATGGCCGGCATCCGGAAGGCGCAAACAGTGTCGCTTGAGGTGTATCATCTCACCGGCCAGCTGGCAGCACGTACACAGGCAATGGTGCAACCCGGCACCCACACCTTTGCGCTGTCACTTTCCCGGGTGGGTGTTTATATGGTTTGCCTTACCACCAATGAGGGAACGGAGGGCTATAAGATCATCTGTACCGAATCGACGGGAAACGGCGACCTGGTAAGATACACAGGCCCCGCGCAGGGAAACCTGGTTCCGGCCTTCAAGGAAACGACCCTTTACACCCTGGGATATACCTCCGGCGATATCATTCTGTACCGGTGCAGGGGAGGGGTTCATACCACAATTATCACCGATTCACCCACCGCTTCGAAGAATTATGAAGTTACCTTTGTTTCCTGTGCCGACCCCGACGGGAAGAATTATGCCGTGGTGAAAATCGGCACCCAAACCTGGATGGCCGAGAACCTGGCCTGGCTGCCAGCGGTCAGTCCATCCTCGAAGGGTTCGGATTCACTGAAGTATTATTATGTGTACAATTACGAAGACAGCCTGGTTCCTGTGGCCAAATACACGATGAATTACAAGACATACGGCGTGTTGTATAACTGGCCGGCTGCCATGAATAAGACGGGCAAAAAAGCGCCGGCAAAAGGAACAACACAGGCAGCTTGTCCCACGGGCTGGCATATGCCGGAGGACGGGGAGTGGAAAATCCTGGAGCAGAGTCTTGGCATGAGTCAGATGGAGGCCGATTCAATCAATTTGAGAAACTCGGGAGAGGTTGGCCGCAAACTTAAATCATCCCAAAACTGGTTTGCAGAGGGCCATGGCAGCAATGCCAGTGGATTTACGGCATTGCCCGGCGGGTACCGGAATTTGCATGGCGGCTTTCTCCGCCTGGATGAATACGCCCTTTTCTGGACCGCCACCCAACCCGACTCCACAGCCTGGTACAGGAGTCTTTATTTCCATGATCACGGGGTGTC
>JBAXFM010000475.1:0-2977 GCA_037139855.1 Bacteroidota bacterium | reverse complement strand
ATTAACATGCAGGATATCAGAAATATCGCTATTATTGCCCACGTTGACCACGGGAAGACAACCTTGGTTGACCGCATTTTACACCAGGTTCACATGTTTCGCGACAATCAGGAGATGGGCGACCTCATCCTGGATTCGAACGACCTGGAACGCGAACGCGGGATTACCATTTTGTCAAAAAATGTCTCTGTAAGATATAAGGGAATTAAAATTAATATCATTGATACCCCCGGTCACAGCGACTTTGGCGGGGAGGTTGAAAGGGTACTCAACATGGCCGACGGGGTGCTGATCCTGGTGGATGCCTTTGAAGGCCCCATGCCGCAAACCCGGTTTGTGCTGCAGAAAGCGCTGGAACTGGGTAAAAAACCCATTGTGGTTATCAACAAAGTTGATAAGCCGAACTGTTCCCCTGATGAAGTACATGAAGCAATGTTCGACCTGATGTTCAGCCTGGATGCCAGCGAAGATCAGCTCAATTTTCCTACCGTATACGGATCGTCGAAACATGGCTGGATGTCGGACGACTGGCGCAATGAGACCACCGATGTGAGTTACCTGCTCGATCAGATAATTGAGCATATTCCGGCCCCTTTGCAGTTGCCGGGAACCCTGCAGATGCAGATCAGTTCGCTCGATTATTCTTCCTACGTGGGAAGGATCGCGGTGGGCCGCATCACCCGTGGTTCCGTGAAGGCAGGCATGCCGATCTGCCTCGTGAAAAATGACCGCACTATCGTCAAATCGGTGGTCAAGGAGTTGTATCTTTTCGAAGGTCTCAGCAAGGAGAAAGTTAAATTCGAGGTGTTTGCCGGCGAAATTTGTGCCATTCTTGGCCCTGAAAATTTCGACATCGGCGATACCATTGCCGATTTTGAAAACCCGGAGGGAATGTCGCCCATCAGCGTGGATGAACCCACCATGAGCATGCTTTTTACCATTAACAATTCACCGTTTGCGGGCAAGGAAGGTACTTTCGTCACCTCCCGCCACATCCGTGAACGGCTTTTCAAAGAAACTGAAAAAAACCTGGCCCTCAGGGTCGAAGAGATGGATTCGCCCGATCGTTTCCAGGTGTTTGGCAGGGGGATTCTTCACCTGGCGATTCTGGTTGAAACCATGCGTCGCGAAGGATATGAGTTTCAGCTGGGACAACCTCAGATTTTGACCAAGGAAATCGACGGACACAAGTGCGAACCCGTAGAATTATTAAAGGTGCAGGTTCCCGAAGCCTTTGCCGGCAAAGTCATCGAGCTTGTGAGCAGAAGGAAGGGCGACATGACACACATGGAGCATAAACGCGAGCGGGTCATCCTTGAGTTTGACATCCCGGCCCGCGGGTTAATTGGTTTGCGCAATCCGGTTCTTACCGCAACCGAAGGAGAAGCGGTAATGGCCCATCGTTTCAAAGATTATCAGCCGTGGAAAGGCGATTTGCCGGGCCGGAACAACGGTTCGCTCATTTCGATGTATACCGGTCTGGCAATTACTTATGCAATTGATAAATTGCAGGATCGCGGCAAGTTTTTCATCGAACCGTTTGAAGATGTTTACAATGGTCAGGTTATCGGCGAGAGCACCCGCAGCGATGATATCGTGATCAATGTGAATAAAACAAAAAAACTTTCCAACGTACGTGCATCAGGCTCCGATGATAAGGCTGTTATTTATCCGGCCACGAAATTTTCACTGGAGGAGGCCATGGAATATATCAAGGGCGACGAATACGTGGAGGTTACCCCGAAATCAATTCGGTTGAGGAAGATCCTGCTGGATGAGATTGACCGTAAGCGGAGTAGTAAGCAGCAGGCTTAGGCAAAGCCTGATAAACCAATTCAGCAATATCCTTCACTTCTACGGGAGATTGCTTACCCAATATTTTTTTACAAAGCGGACAAGCCGTGGCAAGAATATCCGGTTGGTTTTTCAACAGGTTATCCAATGTCGCGTGGGTCATAATGTTGCGCTGCTCCTGGGAAGCTTCAAATATTCCAAGACTTCCACCGCAGCATAGCGCATTGTTTGCTTCCTGCTCCACCTCGACAAGATCTGAAATTTTCGACAGCAGTTCGCGGGGAGCCTGGTAAACATTGGAGCCACGCCCCAGGTCGCATGGATCGTGGTAAGCTACTTTTTTATAGTATCCCTGCAACGGGATTTTACCTGTTTTGACCAGGTCGAGGATGAATTGGGTATGATGCTGAATCCGGATAGGCAGGTTATATTCCTCCCTGAAAACACGATAACAGATCGGGCAGGAGGTTACCAGTAATTTTGCCTTTGTCTGGCGGATCAATTGCTTGTTAAATTCAATGAGGTCATGGGCCTGACGATCTTTTCCTGCGATCATGAGTGGCCGGCCACAGCAAACACTGCGGTCTTGATCAAGGTGTACAAATGAGATCCCGGCGTGTTCCATAATTCCTTTCATGGCCCGGATGATGGAAGGGGTAAGGTGCGACATGCAGCCGGCAAAATAAACCACATCACATTGATTGGGCAGCAGACCCTTACTGGGTGAAAGATAAGTAAAGTCAGATGCCTGCCCTGAAACCAGTTCGCGGCGCTTGATCAGGCGAAGCGAATCAGTGCTGATCCCTACGGGACAAGCTTCCTGGCACCGCCCGCAAACCAGGCACTTCCGGGATATTTCTTCAGGAACAAACTGATCGCGCACATTGCGGATAAAATAAACCGCCTGTGAATCATGGATGCCTGCATCATTCAGCTGGCACACATCGATACACACTCCGCAACGTGAGCAGGCCTGCACTTCCACATCAGAAAAAGATGAATACCATTTCCGGGGCTGGATCCCGAAATGACGGAAAAATATCAGCAGAATTTCTGTCGGAATGTGCATGTACCGGGAATAGGGGAGGGTGATAAAAAAGATCCCAAGCACGAGCGAATATCCCCACCACAGGGCATAGGCCACAAAATCGTCGGGCAAAGGCATGATCCATACTAAAAAATC
>JBAXFM010000474.1:0-2994 GCA_037139855.1 Bacteroidota bacterium | reverse complement strand
CCGTTTCCGTTATTTCAACCTTTTGCTGAAGCCCGGCAAAGTTATGAAAAATTTTAAATAGGTCGTAACATACATATTTGCCGATTTGCCATGGGGAAGTGGAAACCCACACAAGCGACTTTTCAGGCATGAAAATGATTGAATGATGGGCAATCAGCTGGTTCATGGCTTTCTCATTTCCCATGCCTATGTTGGCTTCATTCAACCCCTTCTGATCGCGTAGTATTACAGCTACTCCTTTATAATCCATGCGGTTGTGGTTGGTGATGTCCTGAATAAGCCTTTTGTACCTGTAAACGGATGCATTCTCATTTTTATTCCGGATGTTCATTGGATCTGATGCGAATTCCGATGATTGAAAATGGTTGGCGCAGGCGATGTAATGGTCAGTAGGCATTACAAGCGCCAGTTTGAAAGGTGATTTTTCAATAATGGCCGCCTTGTGATCCAGTGATGAGCCAATCAGGATTGATTCCGACACGAATGTTTTGCGTTTTCGGGCAATGGCATAGGCTTCATCAATGTTTTTTGCGTATTGCAGAATCTCGCGCGCCACAATTGAAATCGGGGTTCGTGCCGAGGTGGGCATCTCCGATTTGGCGGCATTGATGGTTACGGTCAGCCCGGCTTCATTCATCCCTGAAACCGTTCCGATCATGCCACCCCAGGTGACCATCATAAATCCATAGCCTTTGTTGGGTTTCTCAAAGCAAACGATCTTGTTTGCCGCAAATTCATCCCCCACATAAAAATCAAAGTTACGTCCAATGATCAGGGAACTGTCATTGGTTCTGTCGTCCCAGGCCGCAAAACTGGTACAACCCACCAGACTGTAATCCTGCAGGGCATGGCCGATGTCGTGTGCCGAATGGTAGTTCAGGATACGCTGATAGTTTGATCCGATGAATGAATACTTATCCGAGGCCGACAAGGATATGCCAAAGATTTCCAGTTTGTATTCATCGGTGAGATAATGGTCGAGATCACGGTTGAACCAGTAGATGAAATATTTCAGAAAACGCAGGTAAAAATCGGACGGGATCATTTCTCGGATCTGGTCGATGAAGGCCTTCTCCTGCGAAGCAATTAAGTTTTTTGACAGTTTCCCATTGATCACCCCCCGTTCAAACGGTTTTCCCTCGATATACATTTCCCATAAACCACTGGAGCTTTTCTTCAACCAGTTTGGGCCGATACGATAAAAATCGGAATCAGGATTTTCTACCCTGAGGTTGGTTGATTCCATTCTACCAGGTTCGGGTGGCCGGATCAGTGTTCTGAAATGAAACCAGACCCCAAAGATGGATATCAATGCCAATATAATGAGTAAGGAGAAACCGATCCGTTTGGGCCAGCGATGTTTGCGGTCAGTCATGTTGAATTTTTTTCAGAAGGTACTCTAAACCAATAATCTCTCCACAGGTAACCACCGAACCGATGGTGACGCCAAGAACGCCATGCAGATTTGTATTTTGTCCCGTGAAATAGAAATTGGGGATTTTGGTTTTGGGCAGAACGGTGGTCAGCAGCGGTTCATGAAAGCTTTTCTGGATGCCATAAAGTGAACCTTCTGGGATGCCGGTATAATCGCGGTAGGTGAGGGGAGTTGAAATTTCCATGTGCTCGATAGCAGCCACTAATCCCGGGAATTTTTGTGATACCTGTTTTAAAAGCCGCTCTGCTTTCTCCTTTTTAAAATCCTGGTAATCCATGCCTCTTCGGCCCACCGAAGTGTTTTTCCATGTGGCTACTTCATCGGCCCGCATGTAGGTGAGAATGGTCACCGTTTCGGCATAGGACTGATCAGGTAGGTGACAACCGGTAGAAAGCAGGAACATTTCGGGCCAATGCGACACTGCGTTGGTCGATTCATCCCAGGGATCGTGAGAAGAATGATAATAATAGTTGTAATGGAGGTAAGGAAATGATCCGGGCTTGACAGACAGGAACAAAATAAAGGAAGAAGGAGTGTTTTGAAGGGAAACAATGCGCTTCTGATAGGCAGGACGTACCATCTCCGGTTGCATCATTTCCAACGTTTTCGCAGGATGAATATCAGAAATAACCAGGGTTGAATGAAAAAGCTCCCCGTTTGCCGTTTTGAGTGTGAATTTTTGTTGATGCAGGTCTATGTGGGTAATTTCCTGCCTGGTCATGACGATGCCCCCCATGGAGGTGATGGAATGGATCAGGGCAAGTGAAATCTGGTCACTGCCGCCAATCAGCCTGTAGGCGCCGGAAATAAAGGAGTGGTTGATCAGGCATGCGACATGGAGGGGAGTCAACCGGCTGCCGCCATATAGATAGTTATTTCCGGCAAGCACGGCGGAGAGCGAAATTTTAGATTTCGGATTTGGGATTTCGGATTTGGGATTTGGGATTTGAGAAAGTTGTTGCAGAAATTCGATTGTGCTGTGGGTGGTATAATGATGTTCCCGGTGATCTTTCGGCAATTCAAGGTTGTACAGGGGAAAGGCGGAAACAACTTCATGAATTTTTTCTATGTAGGCATCCAATGAACCTGCTGCATCCGGAAAGAATCCGAGCAACTGTTCCTTGAAATTTCCGAAGCCCTGGGCCAACGGAAATTCTTCCTCACCGAAAGCAACCCGGTCAAAACCATCCGGGTCAAGTTGCTGAAGCTTAATTTTATCCATTAAACCAAAATAGTTCCAGTACCTCGACAAGGTTTGTCCGGGACCCAGACCGCCGATATAATGAACGCCCGTCTCAAATTTATGTCCATGCCTGGTAAAGGTTTGCAGGTTGCCACCTGGCTGATGGTGTTTTTCGAGAATGCATACCTTGAAACCCTCCTTGCTCAGGATATACCCGCATAACAATCCGCCAAGCCCGGAACCGATAATGATGACGTCGTAGTTGTTCATATCTGTTTATTTTACCTCACCCTGACCCTCTCCTCAAGGAGAGGGAATACTCCCCTTCTCCCTGGGGAGAAGACCGTATGTTTGCAAAATGAAGCATAAGTCTGGA
>JBAXFM010000473.1:0-3011 GCA_037139855.1 Bacteroidota bacterium | reverse complement strand
GGAAATGGAGGCCAGATTTCTCCCAATGAGACCCGCATTTTCTCATTTATAGAATTTTCCTAAGCAATTCAAAATTATCACTATTGATTATCAACACTTTATGACGCGAAATTAATTGGCATGGTATTGGTTATATAAAGAACAACAAAGCACAACGGATACACTGAAACCTAAACAAACGACCCAAATGAAAACCCTGAACCAAACCAGACCAACCGCAGCCCTGATCCTCACCGCAGGATTAGTGATCTCGGTGGCCTCTGTTTTTGGTCAGCCGCTCAGAGTCAATGTGAAGGTCAATTCAACCGTCGGAATTCAGCAGGAACAGCCTTTCGAAGTAGTGAAGGGACAAAAATCCAGCAAAATGAACGCCACCGGCACCTTCATCATCAAGGGAAAAGAAAACAGCAACGTACTCGTTTCAATGAATGCACCGGATGTACTCACCAACAGCGAAAAACAAACCATGCCGCTGAACATGAGCCTTGCCTGGCACAACAACACCCCCTGCAACGAAAACAAACTTCAATTCAATACGAAAACTACAAATACGTTTTCGTTCAGCCAGGGAGAAAACGGCAAAACAACTCAAGATGACAATAAGCTTGGCTACCTCTATCTCAAAGGAACTGCCGAAGTTCCAGCCGATTCCAAAAGCCCCTTCACAGGCACCATTAACCTGACAATAGAATATTAAAAACCAACCATACTGAAGAATACCAATAGAATTCAAAACAGCAATAAAAGACACAAACAAACAAACAAACAAACAAACAAAAACAAACAACTAAAAAACCAAAAACCATGAAAACAACAATGAAATTATTCGCAGCAATCACCATCATGTTAGGCTTTTCAATGATGTCAAAGGCTCAGACTGCCGACATGACAGCCACCGCAGCAGTTGTTAATGCACTTGCTGTAACTGTAACACAACCTTTGAATTTTGGCAACATCTTAAAACCGTCAGGAAGTTCCGTAACCAGAATTGTTGCTCTTGACGATCAGGCAACTGGTAGTGCTACAGCTGTTGCTGGTGTTACTCCGAAACATGGTATCTTTAAAATAGTTAAAGGAGCAAATACAAATCTTTCCGTAACATATACAGCGATTGCAGGAACTTTGACCGGTGCTGGTGCTCCAATGGCAATGTCTGGTTATGTTTCAAAATGCAACATTAATTCAACTGATGGTTCGACTGGTGTGGATGTTTCTTGTGTTGCCCTCGCTCCTACTTCGATAACAACTCTGACTGCCGCTACAGATATATATGTTCATATTGGTGGTACTGTCACCGCAGCCGATGCACAACTTGCTGGTGTATATACCGGAACAATAACTTTACAGGCAACTTACAACTAAGTATAAAATAATCCCGGAACGGCATAAGAGTTGCATTCCGGGATTGTTTTTACAGAAATTAAAAAAAATCCAGAAGAAATTCTGGATTTTTTTTTTAATTAATAATTTCTTTTTTTTTTGTAATTTCACCACTCAATTCTTGTAACCTTAGCGAATTCTTTACGTATCAATCAAAAATACAATAAACAATAAGACCTTTATCTAAACCAACATCATTTATTTAAATCTAAAACCATGAAAAGCGTGAAAATTGGGATCATTTTACTAATTTGCACTTTTACAATTAGTGTAGTTCAGGCACAATTAGCAATTTCCCCTCCATATGTTTCTGTAGATGGACGAAGTGGCGTCGGTACTGTTTACATCATCAACAATTCAGAGGAGGCACAGGAAATTGAAATTTCTTTTGCATTTGGCTACCCGGCTTCTGATGCAGAAGGCAACATGGTGATGAACTACAATGATTCCACGGCATATAAGCAATATGCCATGGATCCGGTAGTTCGTGCATTTCCACGTACTTTCATTTTGGCTGCAAAGCAACAGAGAGCTGTCAGGGTACAGGTAAAACCAACCCCAGGAATGAAGGATGGTTTTTATTTTACCAGGGCTAAAATACTTGCCAAACCACAAACTGCTGATGTCTCCAAACCTGCGGAGGGGGGCCTCAGTACCAATATTAAATTTAACTTTGAACAAGTTATTCCTGCATTTTATAGAAGAGGGAAGGTAACTACCGGATTAAAAATAGAGAAGGTCTATACCGACCAGAAAGACACACTACTTGTCATTAAAGCCCAGGTTGACCGCCTTGGTGAAGCACCATTTATTGGGAGTATGATTGCAAAACTCAAAGATAATAAAGGAAAGGTGGTTGCCACAGCTAAATCTTCAACGGCTGTTTATTTTAATGCTTTACGGCGGATTGATTTAGGCATTTCAAAAATCACCCCTGGCCCATATATATTAGAACTCACCTTTGAAACAAAACGTGGTGATATGGCAGTTGGTGATTTGGTTCAGGCTCAGCCAATCAGTGAAACCATTGAATTATCGATAAAATAAGCCTAGTTATAAAGGGAAATGAAAAAAAAAATCGTTTCATTTTTCCTTTTTGTATTTATCGGTTTTCCATTCTTTCAGGCCTTTCCCCAGTTTTCCGGTGATGAAGAGGTAATGATGGCTTTCAGATATCCTGCGGTTGGCAGTTATTATATTAGCAGCATCCTGAATGACCAAACGAAGCAGACTTATCTGCCAGTAACAGAACTGTTCAATCTATTCCAGATTGTATATCAGCCAGATATCAAAAATTTTACGATTAAAGGGAACTACCTGTCACCGGCCAATCCCTTTATTATTAATCTCAGCGCGATGGAAATTCAATTGGGGGGGAAAGTGTTTCCAATTACTCCTGACGATTTCCGTATTGGTGAAATGGATTTTTATCTCACCCCTGCCATTTTTGAAAAGGTGTTTAGCCTTATTTTTACGGTAAACATTGATTACCTGACACTAACTCTGTTAACTGAAAAAAAACTTCCGGTTCAGGAAAAACAGGAACGAGAGTCCCTTAGAAGTAAAATGTCAGTCCAACAAAATCAGGAGAATTTACCACTCCTCTATAATCGAAAAAGAAAGATTATTGG
>JBAXFM010000472.1:0-3016 GCA_037139855.1 Bacteroidota bacterium | reverse complement strand
CCACTTATACTGTGACTGAGACCATCACGACAGGCGGATGCAGCAAATCAAACAGCGTTGTGGTTACAGTGAATCAATTGCCATCTGCCATTGCGGGAGATAACAGGGCCATCTGCCTCGGGGCAAATACAACCCTGGGAGCCACAACCTTTGAACCTGAAACCAACACTTTCAGCTGGACCTCCAACCCGGCAGGGTTTACCTCCACCCTGGCTAATCCGACGGTGAGTCCGATGGTTACAACAACCTATACTGTTACCGAGACCATTCCATCCTCCGGTTGCAGCAAAACTGGCAGTGTAACGGTAACGGTAAATCCGTTGCCTGATGCAGCGGCTGGAGATGCCCGGTCAATTTGTCTGGGTGTTAACACCACCCTTGGCGCTTCAACCGTTGCCGGGAGTACCTATAGCTGGAGTTCTGTTCCGTCAGGATTTACTTCCACAGAAGCGAATCCATCGGTGAGTCCGGCGGTAAATACTACCTATACCGTTTTAGAAACCATCACCGCAACCGGATGTACCAAGTCAAACAGCGTTGTAGTAACGGTGAACCCGTTGCCGGCAGCAGTGGCAGGTGATGCCAGGTCCATCTGTCTGAATGGAAACACCACCCTTGGGGCGGCAGCCGTTTCGGGTAGTTCCTACAGCTGGACTTCTGATCCTGCAGGCTTTACTTCAACCCTGGCAAATCCAACAGTTACCCCGACGGTTACATCCACTTATACTGTGACTGAGACCAATACGACCACCGGTTGCAACAAAAGCAACAGCGTGACAGTCACGGTGAATCCGTTGCCAGCGGCTGTTGCAGGGGATGCGAGGTCAATATGTCTGGGTGCAAGCACCACCCTTGGAAACACATCCTTTGAGCCTCAAACCAACACCTTCAGCTGGACTTCGGTGCCGGCAGGGTTTACCTCTACCGTGGCTAAACCAACGGTGAGTCCAACGGTAACCACCACTTATACGGTCGTTGAAACTATTCCATCCACTGGCTGCAGCAAAACTGGCAGTGTTGTGGTTACAGTGAATCCGTTGCCGGCGGCAGTAGCCGGTGATCCAAGGTCCATCTGTCTGGGGGCAAATACCACCCTTGGTGCGGCAGCCGTTTCGGGCAGCACCTATAGCTGGAGTTCTGACCCGGCAGGGTTTACTTCAACCCTGGCTAACCCGACGGTTACCCCGACGGTTACCACCACCTATACGGTGACAGAAACCATCACAGCAGGTGGATGCAGCAAAAGCAACAGTGTTGTGGTTACAGTGAATCAATTGCCTGATGCGGTTGCCGGGGATGACAGATCGATCTGCCTCGGTGCAAATACCACCCTGGGAGCCACAACCTTTGAGCCTGAAACCAACACTTTCAGCTGGACCTCCTCTCCTGCCGGATTTACCTCTACAGAGGCAAATCCATCGGTGAACCCGATTGAAACGACTGTTTATACGCTCACCGAGACCATCCCTCTCACAGGTTGCAGCAAATCCAGCAGCGTCACCGTAACGGTGAATCCGCTGCCGGGGGCAGTGGCCGGCGCTAACAGGGCGATCTGCATCGGTGTAAATACCACCCTCGGCGCGGCATCCCTGGTCGGGAGTACCTATAGCTGGAGTTCTGTTCCGTCAGGATTTACTTCCACAGAAGCGAATCCATCGGTGAGTCCGGCGGTAAATACTACCTATACCGTTTTAGAAACCATCACCGCAACCGGATGTACCAAGTCAAACAGCGTTGTGGTAACGGTGAATCCATTGCCAGCAGCCTTTGCGGGAGATGACAGGACCATTTGTCTGGGTGCAGGCACCATTCTTGGAGAGCAGACATTTGGCGCCAGGGTAAATACCTTCAGCTGGACTTCAGTTCCGTCAGGGTTTACCTCAACCCAGGCGAATCCAACGGTAAATCCAACGCAAACCACTACTTACACCGTTACTGAAACTATTCCATCTACCGGTTGCAGCAAAACTGGCAGTGTGGTGGTTACGGTGAATCCATTGCCGGATGCCATTGCCGGAGCCGACCGGTCGATCTGCATACAGACCAGCACCACTCTTGGCGCTGCACCTGTAACCGGGAGTACCTACAGCTGGAGTTCAAATCCATCAGGATTTACTTCAACCATAGCGAATCCAACGGTGAGCCCATCGGTTAATACGACCTATACTGTTGCAGAAACCATCACCACCACCGGTTGCACCAATACGCACAGTGTTGCAGTGACCCTGAAGCCCTACCCGGCTGCTGTTGCCGGAGCTGACAGAAATCTTTGTCTTGGCTCTTCCACTACCCTGGGCGCTGCGGCAGTTCCGGGCAGTACTTACTTCTGGACTTCCGTGCCATCGACCATGACTTCAACCGTCGCCAATCCACCGGTGACCCCGCTGGTGACAACCACCTATACCGTTGTGGAAACCAACACAGCCACCTTATGCACCAACAGCCACAGCGTTACCGTAACGGTGTACCCGGTTTTGCAGGTGAGTGTTGCGATTGCAGCCGATGCCAACCCGGTTTGTCTGGGCTCAACGGTTACCTTAACCGCCACGCCTGTTAACGGCGGAACGAATCCAACCTACCAATGGAAGCTCAATAACCTCGTTATACCAGGGGCTACCAATTCCACCTATACCTTCTATCCCTACACTCCTACCACGGCGGTAACCTGTGTACTCTCCGTTCCAACGGTTCCCTGTACAACAGGCAGTCCGGCTACCTCCAATGTGGTGAACATCATTGTTCCCGAGGTTTGTCCCACAACGTTTGTTACAGGTGTGGTGGGTTCAGGTGAAATCACTTGTTACGATGCTACCCAAACCATCACGGTGGCCGGTGGCGGAACTACCTTCACTATCAGTGACGGTGGCCAGGCAACCATGATTGCCGGGCAGAACATCCTCTATCTGCCGGGAACCACCGTGGTATCCGGCGGGTATATGCTCGGTAAGATTGCCCCCAATGGCCCGTACTGCGGTCAGCAGGCTCCTTCTATTGTCACCGTGGTAACTGGTGAAGA
>JBAXFM010000471.1:0-3025 GCA_037139855.1 Bacteroidota bacterium | reverse complement strand
TTGTCAGCTCGGTCAATGATTGCCCAACCCCCGAAAGTTTCCACCGGAAGCTCACGGAGCTAACCGATGTGTCATTACATCAGGTCGATGTGTTTCTCCAGCAGCAAAATCCGGCTCACATCGATGCGCAGGTTGATTATATCTTGGGAAAGATTGATGCCCTGGGTAGAATAGTGGTTGATGAATCATTTTTGCTGCCGGATGAACTGGAGGGCTTCCGCCATATTAAGTTTAAATCGTTCTCAAAATCTCGTCTCAACGGACCGGATATCGGCGATTGGAGCTTACTTGGACCGGTGATTTGTTACAAAACGCAAAAGTTCGCGGAAATCTGGCTCCAGATAATCCAAGATGTAAAGGACCGGTTAAACCTGATCCGGAATATGCATAAAAGCGCTTGGGTAGCCAGTACCACAGCATCCTCACAGGATAAAGAAGATAGCAAAAAGTTTAAGTTGAAGTTTAATACCACGGTCGGCCAGGAAACATTTCTCTTTCATTTCCTGGTCAAATCAGGCATCATCGACCTTCCCGACCGCACAAGTCCTCAACTTTTTGAATGGATGGTCAATAACTTAGAGTCAAAAAACCGCGATACCATCAGTCTTTCCTCGGTTCGGAATAAATATTACACCCACGAAGTGTCCACCCTCGATTACTGGACTGAGAAATTCCTGGAAGGACTGGAAATTATCAACCGCGAACGCGAAGACCTCCTGAGATTCATCCCCAAATAATCTCCCTCACTTCAATAAAACCTTTCATTTTTAAATACCCACTTTTGTAACGCGTCACGATTCAATCGTAATTCGTAATTCGTAATTCGTCATTCCCTCCAGGGGGTTGCTAAAGGGTTGCTGATTATTTCCCATTTTCTTCCACGGGGTTACTAATCTCAACAACTACCCAAACGATTTTCAACAGTGTAATTTTGCTTCATTAAACGTCTAAATTCTTTAAAAATGGAAACAATGGAAAATAGGGAGGAATTCTACAGAAGGTTATTTGAGAAAATGGACCAGATCGATAAAAAAATCGATGAACGCAAAAACACAAAACAGCTATCTGAAGTCTGGCTCGATATTCAGGAAGCCTGTCAACTGTTGAAAATATCAAAGCGTACACTTCAATCATATCGTGATAACGGCATCCTTTCATTCAGTCAGATTGGCGGGAAAATATATTTCCGGGCATCCGATATCGAATCACATCTCAACCGGCACTACGTAAAGGCGTTTAACTCAAAAAAGTAGTGCGTCATGAAAGTGTCGGTGTTTAAAAACTTCAACCAGGTTGAAGCAAACCTTGATCTGTCTGTGATCCTGGAACAAATTCGCAGTGGAAAATACAAAACCCGGATACTGGCGCTACGTGAATTGCTCAGGCAGGGAAAAACCGATGAGTATTCCTCCGCGAAAAAATCCCTGCCGGCATTTACCCCATCGGGTCTCTTTGAAGGCGGACGGAAACTTGAATTTCTCAAGGAATACACCGCTTTGATTATCCTCGACTTCGATGATCTCGCGCAGGAAGATCTCATTATCGCTAACCAAATTGCCCGAGAAATCGAATACACTTACGCGACATTCATCAGTCCCAGTAGTCGGGGTTTGAAAATTCTCGTGAAAGTTTTCTCCCGGCCGGTATTCCATAAATCTGCCTTCGACCAGGTCAAAGCCTTCTATGAGGAACTTCTTCACCACAAGGTCGATCCTTCCGGCAAGGACATTACCAGGCTCTGTTTTTTTTCCTGGGACGAGTACCTCTATCAGAATCCTTCCGCTACATTATTTCAAACACATATTAATATGGTGGAGGATGACATTGAAAAAGTGGTCCGGGAAATCGAATCCCGGGCCACTGATATTACTGCCAGCTATGAAGATTGGGTGAAGATTGGCTTCGCGTTGGTCGATGCGATCGGGGAGGAGGGGAGAACCTATTTTCATCGGTTGAGCCGGTTTTACCAGGGATACAAGGTCAACGAATGTGATGACCAGTATAATAAATGCCTGAAGTCGACGAAGAGTGGCGTAACCATTGCAACACTTTTTTATTTTGCCCGCGACAGTGGTATTGACATTTCCAACCTCAGAACTGCACCGGAAAAAGCCATTAAACAAACTCCAACTGATACAATCGCAATCACCCCCGATCCGATACCCGGCAACGTTGCCGATGAATCTCAAATAAAAAAAAAGAAACGCAAAAACCAGATCGACACAATTGAATCTTACCTCTCCAACCATTACCAATTACGCTACAACATCGTAACCTCCAAACTCGAAATCCGAAAACTTCCAAATTTTTCGACAAATGATTCATATCCCGGTTACGTGTCACCCGTCACGTGTCACGAACATTCGTCATTCGTCACTCGTCATTCGTCATTCGTTCCATTGACCGACTACCAGGAAAACTCCCTCCTCCGCGAAATCCTGAAAAACAACCTCAAATGTTCGGCAGCCTTGCTGCGCAGTATCTTGTATTCCGATTTCAGTGGGTTCTTCGACCCGTTTCGTGATTATTTCCTCCACCTGCCAGTGTGGGACGGACAAACGGATTTCATCCAACAACTGGCCGAAACCGTCAACACTACATCTCAGGTTTTATGGTGTAAATGTTTCAAAAAATGGTTGGTAGCCACTATCGCCGCAGTCCTCGACAATAAAACCGTCAACCATACGGCCATCATTCTTTCCGGTGGCCAGGGCATTGGCAAAACCACCTGGATGCTCAATCTCTGTCCCCCTGAACTGAACGACTATATTTTTTCCGGTACCATCAACCCCAACAACAAGGATACCCTCATCCACCTTGCCGAATGTATGTTCATCAACATGGATGAACTCGAAAACATGAACCGCACCGAGATAGGTGCCTTTAAGGAAATAATAACGAAATCGACCATCAGGATGCGCCGGGCATACGGTCACCATATTGAGGCCTTCACCCGCCGGGCCTCATTCATGGGCTCTGTCAATTCCAGCCAATTCCTCACCGATTCAACCGGCTCCCGCCGGTT
>JBAXFM010000470.1:0-3035 GCA_037139855.1 Bacteroidota bacterium | reverse complement strand
TTATCCTTGCCCGCCTCTTTGGCCAGAAGATACCACCTCCCCTTCGACTCCTTCAAACCAAGCGGCTCCACCAGCCGTTTCGTGGGTTCATCATAATCATATTTCTGATGACTCAGATCAATAACCAACCGGTTCCTTACTGCGTGCAACAATCCATAAAAATGGTTGGTTCCCGTGGGTTTCCGTTTTTCAAAATAGATATACTTTGTCAGATCTTCCGACATCCTCAGGGTCGAAATGAAGTCGAAAGCCTCCATCAAACGCGTATTCAAATCCGAATTCTCCTCTTCAACAATGTAATACACACCGTGCGAACGATCAAATTGAATGTCCAAATTATACAGCGACCTGATCTCAATCAAATCACGCTGCAGTGTCCGTTGCGAAATCACCAGGTTATACTCATGCAACTCCGACTGGTCCTTAAGGTAATCCGAAAGTTCATCAAAGGTCGCCTCCTTGCTGGTTCTCAGCTTGCCTATTATTTTCTGGTGACGTAAAAGGGTTTCGTGTTTCGACATAATCAATGGTTCTTTGAATTCATGATTCCGTCCATCTAAAATAAGATTTTTAGGGTTAGTTTGTATTTACAGCTTTAAATCCGATCTGTGTTCGTTTTTTCCCCTGTTGGAAATCCTGCTCATTCTGGTTGTAAATGGCTGTCAGTGTCATCGGAGTATTGAAAGTTGAATCAAATCCCAGCTTGCGGGAGAGTAACTGTGCTTTTTCAATTGATAATTCCTTGAATTCATACTTGGCGATTAACCTCCCTTTTCTCAATAAAGCACTGTCTACCTTTGAAATATCGGTATTGAAAGAGCAGATTATCTGAATATTCAAACAGTCGGAAAGTAAGCCGTCAGAGATGTTTAATAACGCGGTAACCGGCGAATGGCCATCCTGTTCCCGATCAACAACAATATTTTCCGCATCTTCAATTACAAAAATCGAATTTGGATGGTCAATTAAAACCGATATCAGGTCAGGATTTGTTATCACCCCTGCCATATTTGGGGGAAGGAAAATCACATCCTTCCTTAGTGATGATATCAGATGACGCACATACGAAGTCTTCCCGGTGCCGGGCTTGCCATGTAATAGAACCAATCCCTTATCATTTTTCTTCGAAAGTCTTTTAACAATAGTCTGATGTATCTCCTTGAAGTCATCGTTGTAATTATCCTGAATATTAAGTTTTGGTTTTGCAATCTTAAACGACTTAGTCTCAATCCCATGTTTGGCGTTTACCAATAGCGAAATTTCCGGTTTGCCTCTCGACTTCCGTGCTTTAAACTTCTTAATACCGCCAATAACAGATTCAACTTTTGAAATATCGGTGTTCCGGAATAAAAATTTCACAGCTGCATTATTGGTGTCAAAATACACGATCAAATCCTCATCTAAAATGTAGAAAATGTCATCGTATTCAGCACTTTTGCTATGATCAAGATATCTCTTATCAAAGTAAAAATCCTTGATTTCATTCCTGTAATTTTCAACAAACCAGTTATTTGCTTTTTTACAGTTAATACTTGGTTCGTGAATGAAATTTGGAATTGAGTTGAAGTAAGCAAGAAACAAATTGAACTCATTCAGATAACATATTTTTCTTTCAGCAAAGACTGCTGCCAGATTCATGTTCGACGTTGTTTTGTCAAGTTCAACAGTTTTAGATTGGAACTGATTAAGATTGATTGTGGTGGACCCCATGGTGTTCTGTTTTTTAAATGTCGGGTCAAAGGTATTGGCAGTTAACGCCAATACGTGTCGTTGAAAATCATTAATATTTTCTAACGCTGTTAAGTAACTCCGACACCCCGATTCCCGATTTCTTACACGCTTCGATTACGATCAAACCTGCAGCAACAGCAAAGCTAAGCGCATCCGGGTATCCGATCTCGATTTTCAGAAAAGAGGAAAGTTCATTTAAACTACAGCCTTCTTCAGAGAATTCTTTCCAGGTAATCCCGGCAACCAATTCCAGATCAAGCCAAAATATTGGAAAAATGGCCAAATCATAATTTTCCAGCGCTTTCAGAAATCCCTGTCTTATTAAGTTAGAATGATGAACAACTATCTTGTTAACAAGTAATTCCCTGATCTCGTCATAGGAATATTCAATGGGGCCATTGCCCTCCACCATTTCTTCAGAAATGCCATGAATGTTATCCGTGTAAAACGGATCAAAGGAGGTGCCGGGATCAAAATAGTTTCGAAAAGTCTGAATCAACCTGTGATTTTCGAAAACGCCAATTCCAAGCTCACAAATACTCGAAGGATCCGAATTAGCAGTTTTAATATCCAATGAAACCCACATCATTTAAACAAGGTTATCAGCAAACTATCCGGATCGTTGAAAATGACCACCTCAGGATATTTTCCGGCCACAATAAAATGCTGGTTTTCAATGCTACGCGAAAAGTCAAGTTTAATCTTGCGGATAAGTTCCCGTTCAATGTCTCTAAGATCAGCAGCCCGTTCAAAATTCATCTCATTAATTGCCTCCAGCTTCATCCTGCTAAAGTCGATCAACCTCTCCATATCATATTTGCCTTCACTGGAAAGAAGTTCATATTCCGGATTGATAAATGAAAAAAGAGGCCATGAAATGCTATATCCCTGGCTGTTTATCTCCTTAAACACCTCCCGGATTCGATCAAACTCATTGAACTGCTCCTTTTGAGCTATAAATTGCCTGCAAAGCTCATTCAGCTCCGAAACTAAAGAATCGATGGTTGCCATTGCCGGCAAATATAAACCGGGAGTAAGTCAATCCATGACGTTGGGGGAGAGCCTTTTTTCAACCAAAGCTCCAATATGGCATTTTCAAACCAGCGTGTACGGGTGTACACGCCCACTAATTGTAAGTGTACGGGTCTAAACGCCCGCTATTGTAAGTGTACGAGTCTACACGCCCGTTACCTGTAAGTGTATGTGTGTACACGCCAACTACTTGTAAGTGTACTTCTCTCTGTAATAGTTGGAAGAATCCCACGCCTGGCCGAAAGAAAGCCACCACAACCATACACAAAGCA
>JBAXFM010000469.1:0-3075 GCA_037139855.1 Bacteroidota bacterium | reverse complement strand
TTCGTGTCGTTAGAGGATTATCAATACCTCGCTGGATAATGCGGGTTTTTTTATTGCATCAATGTTCCTTCTATTTTAATAACCGTGCGGCGGTACATTACGATGTACTGTTGCGAAAAACAACATAAATATGGGAGGAATTTTATTTTATATCATCATCGGGGTGGCAGGGATCATCCTGGGTGGTGTTTTAACAGGTACTGTTCTAAACAGGGCCCTGGAGCGTAAACGCGATGCCGTGCTGAAGGATGCCATGGAAAAGTCAGAAGTGGTGAAAAAGGAGAAAATCCTTCAGGCCAAAGAAAAATTCATGCAACTGAAAGGGGAACATGAAAAATTCATCCATGAAAAAAACGAGGAGCTTGGTCGCAACGAAAACCGGTTTAAACAAAAAGAGGGAACACTGAACCAAAAAGTTGAAGAATTTGCCAAAAAGCAAAAGGAGGTGATCACCATCAAACAAAACCTCGCGCAGCAAATGGAAATCATCAACAAAAAGCAAACAGATCTCGACAAGGCAATGAAAATTCAGGTTGATAAACTTGAAGCCATCTCCAGCCTTTCTGCCCTTGAAGCCAAAGCACAACTGATTGAAACCCTCAAGGAAGAAGCTAAAACCGAAGCCATCGTTTATATGAAGGATATCATTGACGAGGCCAAACTTACCGCCAACACCGAGGCAAAAAAAATCATCATCGAAACCATCCAGCGTACTGCCTCCGAACATGCTATTGAAAATACCGTTTCGGTGTTCAACATTGAAAGTGAAGAGATCAAAGGACGGATTATCGGACGTGAAGGAAGGAACATCCGCACCCTGGAATCACTTACAGGTGTTGAGATTATCATCGATGACTCCCCTGACGCCATCATTCTTTCGGGTTTCGATCCGGTACGTCGTGAAATTGCACGGCTGGCATTGCACAAACTGGTCACAGACGGACGTATTCACCCGGCCCGCATTGAAGAGGTAGTGGCAAAGACAAAGAAACAGATTGAGCAGGAAATCATCGAGACCGGTAAACGGATCAGCATCGACCTGGGAATCCACAACATGCACCATGAACTGGTCAGGATGATCGGTAAGATGAAATACCGTTCGTCGTACGGACAGAATCTGTTGCAGCACTCCATTGAAGTTTCAAAACTTTGCGCCACCATGGCCGCTGAACTGGGGCTCAATCCCAAGATGGCCAAACGTGCCGGTTTACTCCATGATATCGGGAAAGTACCCGATACCGAACCGGAATTGCCGCACGCAGTACTTGGCATGAAACTGGCCGAAAAATTCAAGGAAAAACCGGAAATCATCAATGCCATCGGCGCACACCACGATGAGATTGAAATGAACAACCTGATATCGCCGATCGTGCAGGTTTGCGATGCCATCTCCGGCGCTCGTCCGGGCGCCCGCCGTGAAGTTGTCGAAGCCTACATTGAGCGGCTGAAACACCTTGAAGAACTGGCACTCAGTTACCCCGGGGTGGTAAAAACCTATGCGATACAGGCTGGCCGTGAACTCCGTGTAATTGTGGGGGCGGATAAAGTGAATGATATTGAAGCCAACCAGATATCTTTCGATCTTTCTAAAAAGATCCAAAGCGAGATGACCTATCCCGGTCAGATCAAAATTACTGTTATCCGGGAAACCAGGGCGGTGAGTTACGCGAAGTAAGTCTTCAATTTTTGAACTGGATTTAAAAACGAGGCTGTCTTAAAAATCTTTTTTTAACCGCGGAGGCGCAAAGGCGCAGAGAAAATCAGTATTGATTATGAAATATTAGCGTCTTCTCTGCGACTCTGCGACTCTGCGGTTTTAAAGATTTGCCTATTAGGACAACCACGTTTTTTTCAAGGACCATTTTGTGAATTATCCCGATTTTGCCGGAACATTAAAAATGAACCCGACACCAAAAACATTCTCAATGCTTAAATCCGGATCTTCCTTCAGGTATTTCCGTATTTTAGTGATAAAGACATCCAGACTCCTCCCGAAAAAATAATCGTTCTCCCCCCAAAGTGCTTTTAACAAATCTTCCCGTTTTATTACCTTATTCCGATGGACAGATAAATAGTTAAGTATATCACATTCCTTTTCCGTAATCCGTCTTGTTTTACCAACTGTGTTTAAGGACTGATTATTGAAGTCAAATGTATATTTCCCCAATGAAATAATTTCAGTCGTGCATACAGTTGTATTCTCAGGGATCCTGCGGATAACAGCTTTGATTTTCCAGAGCAACTCCTCTTCATCAAAAGGTTTCGTGATGTAATCATCAGCGCCCAAACCATACCCTTTTAATTTATCATCCTTTAACGATCTGGCAGTGATGAAAATAACAGGTATTTTTTTGTCAGTCAATCTGATCTCTTTTGCAAGGGAGAAGCCGTCCATTTTAGGCATCATGACATCCAGCAAGCATAAATCGAACTTATTGCCCTGAAACGCTTTTAACGCCAGTTCCCCATCTTTACATAATTTCACAGCAAACCCCTCCGCTTCAAGGTAATCAACCAAAAGGACCCCTAAATTAAGATCGTCCTCCGCCAGCAGTATTTTAAACCTTTCTTTAGACATTGGGTATTGTAATTGTGAAGGCTGTACCTTTTCCTTTTTCGCTCTGAAGTTCGATTGTTCCTCCATGCAATTCAACTATCTTTTTAATATAGGCCAAACCGAGACCGAATCCTTTCACATCATGAACATCCCCGGTGGGAACCCTGAAAAATTTATCGAAGACTTTCTTTTGATATTCCTTTTCTATCCCAATCCCTTCATCGGAAACTACAACAACCAGGTTTTGGCCACTGTTTGAGGTTTGAACAGATAATTCAGGTTTTCCGCCTGAATATTTTAGAGCGTTGTCGATCAGGTTGCACAGAGCATTGATAAGATGTGTCCGGTCGCCAATCACCACAAATCTGCCGGCATCCAGGTTTAATTTTAAGTTCCCCTGTTTGTTTTCGATCTGGATGCCCATGCATTTTACTGATTCGCTTATCAGCTCATGAAAGTCCAATTCCGTTTTCCGTAAAGGAATTTCACCTCTTTCCAGCGCCGTCATATTTAACACC
>JBAXFM010000468.1:0-3082 GCA_037139855.1 Bacteroidota bacterium | reverse complement strand
CGGCTTTTAAAGCACGTTATGTGCGCATCTGTAATCCCGAAAAATCAAGGAGTTACCTGGCGCTCAGCAAAACCTATTATTACCAGAGCCTTCCGGTATTCCAGGCCATCAATATGAAGACCGGGTATTATTTTACGCTGATGAGCCTTCAGTCGGCCATGATCGCTTCTGACGAGTTGCGTCAGGCCGATTCATTGCTGAGTAACTGCAAGAATTGTCTTTCTTTCCCCGATCCTCGGGTTCATTCCGGGTTCAGCATTAACCAGGCAACCGTGCTGCATCTGCGCGGGAACGACCAGGAAGCCATGGCCATCCTGGCCAAAGTTAGCCGTATCAGGAATGAGATTATGATCCTGCCCGAGTATCACCGGGCCATGCTGCTCTATGCTTCGCTGCTCTGGAATGCCGGGCAGTCCGACAGCGCTTCCAGGGTGGCTGTGCATAGTTTATTCTGGGCAAGGAACCATTCAGTGATGCCGGTTGCGCTGGAGGCCTGTAAAATGCTGGCCGGATGGGAACGGAAACAGGACAACAACGTGAAAGCATTCGAATACCTTGAGATGTCGGGGCAATACCAGGATTCTCTTTACCGGGAAATAAACCGCGAAACTTTCGACCAGCTTGAATTAAATTACAGCAACCGTATCCTGAAGGCCGAAGTCGGAAAACTCCACCTTGAAAAGAAATACAATAACACGATCACCTTTGTTGTCATCCTGATTGCCTCCTTCCTGATCGTGCTGCTGGTCATCATTACCCTCTTTTTGCAACGCCGGCATAAAATGACCCGTGAAAAAAGTCTGCTGTCAGAGGAGCGGGCAAAGCTGGCCGAAGAGGAATCCCACCATCAGGAGATTGAGGTCAGGAATGTAAACCTGGAGAACCAGTTAAAGCAGGAGGAGATTGCGATGCTTCAGCTGGAAATGCAGCTCCGGGAGCAGGAACTTGTATCCCAAACCATGCTCAATGCCGAACTGAACCAGAAGAATCTCAACTTCAGCGAAAAACTGAATCCTTTCCAGCAAAAGTTTGTTAAAAAGAAAGACCAGGATGAGTTCTCACAAACGTTATCCTCCATTCGCAGCGATAACCAGGGGGATCCCATGCAGCATTTCGACAACTTTTTTAAACAGATGCATGGCAACTTTCTCGAAAAGCTGGTTGAACGTTGTCCCGAACTGACCAAAACCGAGCTGCAAATCTGTTCCCTGTTGCGGTTAAACCTGTCATCGAAAGACATCGCCCGGCTGATGAACATCAACCCTGCCTCCATTGACGGAACCCGCCACCGGATCCGGAAAAAACTCAACATCGATCAGGAGGCCAGCCTTACCTCCTACCTTATCGCTTTGAAATAGCGTCTATTTCAAATATTCTCCCGGATTTCTCAGGAACAACTCAACAGGAACCACGAGCATATTCTTATGCTTCATCGTAACATTCCCCCTGTAGAGCAGAACCAGTGAAGCCTCAGGATAATCATCGCCAAATGAAACAAGTCCGTTATAGTCCGTTGGCCTCATAACTTTGGTATTCTTTACTTCCAGGGCAACAAATGTTTTCCCGCCATAGAGGATAAAATCAACTTCATTGCCCGCCAGCGACCGCCAGTAGTATAAACGGGCATCCTGAAGTTCAAAATCCGAATATGCCCTGATATGCTGACCTACCAGTCCCTCCAGGGCCGGACCCGAAATTTCGGATTCAATATCAAGGGGTCCCCTTTGTCTTAACCTGCGGTATAACCCGTTATCAAACAAATAAAATTTCTGATGTGAGGCTGTTTTTCGTTTTGCCCGTCGCGCAAAAACATCAAGGCGATAGGCCAGTAAAAGATCTTCCAGGATATCAATATAACCTGTAACGATGCCTCTGCTGATCTGACATTCCCTTGCCAGGTTGCTTACGTTGAGGACACAACCATGCGAAAAACTAATAATCTCAAGAAAACGGGTGAATGCCCCGAGGTTTCTGACCAGTCCTTCTGCCAGAATCTCTTCACGAAGATAAATATCTACATAGGCAGAGAGTGTTCTGGTGGGATCGACACTGTTTTCGATGACCGGAATCAATCCTGTTTGCAAGGCTTTTTCAAGTGAGAAAGCATTTCCCAACTCACGTGCCGTAAATGGGTGCATTCTGCAATAGGAGGCTCTCCCTCCGAGCAGGTCGGCACCTGACTTTTTAAGTTTACGTGCACCTGAACCGGTCAGGATAAACAGGATCTTTTTATCTTCCATTATTTTGTGCACCACGTCCAGTATCTGCGGGGCCTTTTGAACTTCATCAATAATCACCCGGGTCGGGTTTATCGCGTTAACTGTTCTGATAAGGGTTTCGGGGAAGGCAGCATATGTTCGGAAAGTATCAGGATCTAGAAAATCAATATAAAGATCATCTTGATGAATCAGGCTTTTTACAAATGTGGATTTCCCGGTTCCCCTTGGTCCGAAGAGGAAAAATGAGGTCATTGGAACATTTACCTCTCGTGTTATTTCTATCATATCTGCAAAATTAGACCATTTTTGCATACTAATCAAATAATTTCAGGCCATTTTCTGGCCGGGGGAGCGGTAATTCAATGTGGCCCCGGTTTACAACTGCCATCTCCCAACACAGTCAGCTAAAGCTGACTGCAATAAATCCCTGAAGCATTCTCATCACACTTAACACTTAGCGCAATGAAATAACTCAGGAAGGCGTTTTATCCCCCAAAAAACCATCTTATAGTTTTCTTATATATTTTCACAAGGCGCTAATATTTAGAACGTTATACTTGTAATACTCACGGCCTGATACCTTCGGCCGCACACCATTAAGTATGTATTGATCTGAATTTCAAACATTAAACCTCTCCCTATAAGATTTATAGTAGATTTTTCCGGCCCCGGTTTCTTGCCGATTGGTTGTGCAGCATATACCTTTGGAAAAAACATTCCCCTTGATAAAGCAGGAAAAGCGTAAAGTGCTGGTAGCCGGTTTTCAGGAAACTCCTTCCCGGGAATTCGAAAACGCTTTTACTATTGCCTCGCACTCTTTGATCCGAACCTATTCAGGTACAGAAACCATAGCAAAGTGTCAG